>NZ_JBKGTW010000010.1:0-55732 GCF_046546535.1 Neisseria sp. WLZKY-1 | reverse complement strand
CGGCCTCAACCCTTTCAGACGGCCTCAACCCTTTCAGACGGCCTCAACCCTTTCAGACGGCCTCAACCCTTTCAGACGGCCTCAACCCTTTCAGACGGCCTCAACCCTTTCAGACGGCCTCACTGTTGAGGCCGTCTGAAAACGCCCTAAAACCCGATTACAATTAAAGTCCCCGCATAGCAAAGCCAAAAACACCCATGCCCACTGACCCAATCGCCATTATCCAAACCCCCCAAGCCTCTGTTTGGAACAAAATTCCGCTGATTTTGCAGCTTGCCAAGCAACAAGACCAAACCGTCTACTCCCTGATTTTGGCCATGATGGAAGACCCCACCTTTTCCAATGTGCGCGGCACATTGGTTTACGCGCTGAAAAACTACCCGCCCGAGCCATTGTTTAATCCGGCAATCCATTGGCTGATTACAGGCAACTTTGAAATGGCGCACGAAGCATAGGACATTCTTAACGGCATCACAGAATTAACAGGCGGGCAAGTGGCGCATGCCTACACATTACTGCTTGCCGCTGCAAATAATACGAAAACCGAAAGCTGGCGCATTGAATTGCTGCAAGACGCATTAAATTGGTTTGGATAAACACCAAGGCAGCCTGAAAACGGGCGGATGTTTTCAGGCTGCCTTTCAGTCCGATCCGGCCTGCCGCTTGCGTTCCGACTCTTCGCGTGCTGCGGCGGACATGGCCGTCGCAGTGGCCGCCATGGCCGATGCAATGGCCAAGGGCACGAAAACATAATGCACCCATGAAAACGGTTCGCCGAAATAGAAAAACACGGCGGGCAGCGGAAAGAAGCAGTAGCAGAAATTAAAGGCAAAGCGTTGCCGTGGCGACCATTTGAGCGGCAGGCCGTTGATTGCGAAAAAACCCGTCATCATGGCGGCGTTCAGGTATTCACGCGGGCTCACCCGGCTGTCGCGCAGCCATTCGGCAAAAACAAAGGCACCGAACATGGCGGATGTGCCCAAAAGCCATTTGGCGGTTTTCCACAGTTTACCCATATCGTTTCCTTTGTGAGTATTTGAATGGCAGTTTCAGACGGCCTTATGCGCCCGTAGCTTGGCAGCGAAAAACACCAGCGCCGCCGCCAGCAGCAGGGCGCAGCCCATGGCCAGGTGGATGCCGTCGAGCATTTTGGCCTGCGGCGTGGCGGCGGATGAGAGCTGTTCGCCGATATTGGTGGCGCCGACGAAAAACGCCGCGCCCAGCGCGCCGGCAATCGGGTTGATGGTGGTCATAATCGCCGCGCCGTGCGGGTTGAGCTGCTTGGGCAGGGCGTTTAAGCCGTGGGTTTCGCCGGTAACGCAGGCGGATACGGATACGGCCATCAGGGCAAACATTGCCGAAAGCGCGGCGGTTTGCGTGTCGAGCCGCAAAAACAGCCACATTACCGCCAGCGACACCACCATCATCACGGTGGCGGGCAACACGACAAAACGCCCGCCTTTTTTGTCGAGCAGACGGCCGAACAGCGGCGCGGCGGCGGCCTGCGCGATGCTGGCGGGCAGCAGAATCAGGCCGGTGACGGTGCCGGTGAGCAGCAGCACTTGCTGGGTGTACATCGGCATCATCAGTTCCAGCCCCAAAAACAGAAACACCGCGCCCGCCAGTATCACCACGCTGTAGCGGAACTGCGCGTAGCCGAAAGCGCGCAGGTTTAACAGCGGCGTGGCCAGCTGGAACTGCCTGCGGGCAAACCAGCCCACCAGCAACACCGAGCCGGCGCTAATCAATACAAACTCGGCCATCGGCAGCGTGGAAAAGCTGCTGCTGGCGTACACCAGCCCGCCGAAACCGGCGACGGACAGCACCGCCGAGAGCGCGTCGATTTTCGGGCGGGTAACGCGGCTTAAGTTTACGGTTAAAAACTTCGCCACCAGCGCCATCGCCGCCAGCATAAACGGCGCGGTAAAGCCAAACAGCACGCGCCAATGGGTGTGGTCGATGATGATGCCCGAGAGCGTCGGCCCCATCGCGGGCGCGGCGGTGAACATCATGGTAATCACGCCCATCGCCGTGCCGCGCCGCGCGGGCGGGTAAATCGACAAAATGCCGTTAAATAGGAGCGGCACGAAAAACGCCGCCGACACCGCCTGCACCATCCGTCCTGCCACCAATACGCCGAAAGTCGGCGCAAAGGCGCATACCAGCGAGCCGGTTAAAAACACCGCCTGCGTCAAAAGCACCATGCGGCGCGTGTCCAGCCATTGGATCACCCCCGCCGTAATCGGCGTAAACGCGCCCATCACCAGCAGAAAACCGGTGGTCAGCCACTGCACCGTGGTTTTGTCCACGCCGAAGTCGCGCATAATCGGCGTGAGCGCGACATTGAGCAGCGTGTCGTTGAGATAACCGAAAAACGCGCCGATAAATAATGTGGCAACGATGGTTTTGGCGGGGAAGTCGGGGTGGTCGGCAAGGTATTCGGCGTCGGTTTGTCGGCCGTCTGAATCTGAAACGTGCATGGCGGTTGACTAAGAATTTGAAAAGGCGGGGATTTTAACATGGGGAGAAGGATGGCTGACTCACCCCGCCGATACCGCATTTTCAGACGGCCTCCGTTCACAACCTACGTTTGGGCAGCGGGTAGTTTAACCGACGGTTATATGGGGGAAGGCCGTCTGAAACCCTGTTTCGGGTTTCAGACGGCCTTCGGTTTTTCCGCTGCCGTTGTCGGCAATGCTCTGCCTGCGGCGGCGCGTTTTATTTTTTGCTCAGTGTCAGCCCCGTCCAGCCGAAGAGGAGGGTGAGCGCGAGGCTGAGGTAGCAGAAGAAGGCGTAGGGCAGGTAGTCGAGGACGGGCACGCCGAGGGCTTGGGCGATGAAGACGCCGCAGACGCTCCACGGCACGAGGGGGTTGATAACGGTGCCCGCGTCTTCCAGCGTGCGCGACAGGTTGCGCGGGTGCAGGCCGAGTTTGTCGTAAACGGGTTTGAAGGTTTCGCCCGCCAGCAGGATGCTCAGGTATTGTTCGCCGATCAGGACGTTGACGCCGACGGAGGTGGCGGCGACGCAGGCAGTGGCGCGGCCGGCGCCGGTGAGGAAGCGGCGGATGCCTTCGAGCAGGCTGGGGATGATGCCGAGGGTGAAGAGGAGGCCGCCGAGGCTCAGGCCGAGAATGACGATGGTTTGGGTGAAGAACATGCTCTCCAAGCCGCCGCGCGAGACGAGGCGGGCGATGCGGTCGAAGCCGTCGCCTTCGAGTTTGAAGCCGCCGTAGAACCAGCTGCCGAGTTTGGCGAGGTCGGGGCTGCTGTGCAGGTAGGTGAGGGCGAGGGCGGCGAGGATGGTGGCGAGCATGGCGACGATGGCGTTGACGCGGCGCACGGCAAGGACGACGAGCAGGGCGAAGGGGATGAGGGCGTAGGCGTGAACGAGGCCGGAGGCTTCGAGCTGCTGGCGGAAGATGGCGGTGCTGTTGAGGTTTTCGGCGGCGACGGCGGGCAGCAGCCAACCGGTGGCGAGGGCGGTGAGCAGCCAGGCGGGCACGGTGGTGTAGGCCATGTTTTTGATGTGTTCGAAGAGGTCGATGCCGACGATGGAGGCGGCGATGCCGGTGGTGTCGGAGAGGGGGGACATTTTGTCGCCGAAGAATGCGCCGGAGACGACGGCGCCGGCGGTCATGGCCAAATCGGCGTGGAAGGCTTCGCCCATGCCGATAAAGGCGACTCCGACGGTGGCGCAGGTGGTGAGGCTGCTGCCGATGCTGATGCCGATCAGGGAGGAGAGGACGAAGGCGGAGAGGTAGAAGTATTGCGGTGAGATAAGACCGAAGCCGTAGTACATCAGGGTGGGTATCGAGCCGGACATCATCAGGGCGCTGACCATCAGGCCGATGAAGAAGAAGAGGTAGACCGCGCCCATGCTCTGGCTGAGGGCGGCAATCATGCCGCGCTGCATGTCGTCGTATTTGAGGCCGCGCGCCAGGCCGTAGGCAACCAAGGCGGTGATGGCGGCGATGATGGTCATGTGCGGCAGCCAGCTCAGGGAGATGATGCTGTAGCCCATGGCGGCGACGAGGACGGCAGCAACGGCGGCGGCTTCTTTGCGCGGCATGTCGATCAGGGGTTTGAAGGCGAACACGGTTTGGCTCCGTTTGTTTCAGTGTGAACAGCGGCGCATTGTAGCGTATTGACGCAATGTTTACATGATTTAAAGAAAGGCCGTCTGAAAACACGGTTTGTGTTTTTTCAGACGGCCTTTCTGCGCGGCGGACGGCGTTCAGACGGCCTGCAACAGCAGGCGGACGAGGTATTCGTCTTGCGGCAGGGTGAGTTTGAGGTTGCGCGTGTCGCCTTCGACCAGCAGCGGGCGGATGCCGATGGCTTCGACGGCGGAGGCTTCGTCGGTGATGCCGCCCAAATCGGCGGCGGACAGGGCACGCTGCAATAAGGCCGTCTGAAAAAGCTGGGGGGTTTGCGCCTGCCACAGGGCGGCGCGGGAGATGGTGGCGGCGATGCGGTTGGCGTCGTCGGCGCGTTTGAGGGTGTCGGCCACGGGCACGGCGAGGATGCCGCCCTGCTCCGCCGCGCCTGCCTGTTCGATGAGGCGGCTGAGGGCGGCGGCGGGCAGGCAGCAGCGGGCGGCGTCGTGGACGAGGATGTTGTCGTCTGCCGCCGCGATGCCTTGCGAGACCAGTTCGTGAAGGCCGTTGCGCACGGTTTCGGCGCGGGTTTGCCCGCCGACGCGGAAGACACCGAGTTTGGCGGGGTTGTCGTCGGAGGCCGTCTGAAAAACGGTGTCGTCGGTGGCGAGGATAACGGCGGTGTAGTCGATTTGCGGGTGGTTTAGAAAGATGTCGACGGTGTGGCGCAGCACGGTTTTGCCGTTGATTTCGACATATTGTTTGGGTTTGCCCGCGCCGAAGCGTGCGCCGACGCCGGCGGCGGGGATGAGGGCGATGTGGCGGCTCATGCGCTTTCATCCTGCGCTTCGGCCGGGTCGGCTTCTTCCGGCTCTTCGGGTTCGGGCGGCGCTTCCTGCGCGGCTTCGGCGGCGGGCTGCCAGATGCAGCGGCCGCCGGTGGCTTGGTTGAGGTCGTCGAGGATGGCGGCGTGGGCAGCCAGTTCGCCAGCGTCGGCGGCAATGACTTTCAGACGGCCTGTACGTTCGGTTTTGGCGGCTTGCCGTGTGGCGGCGGAAGCGGCCTGTTCGTTCGGTGTTTCGCTGCTTTCGCCGACCAGGTCGAACTGTTCGCGGGTCATGGCAAGGTAGACTTCGGCGAGCAGTTCGCAGTCGATGAGTGCGCCGTGGTAGACGCGTTTGCTGCGGTCGATGTCGAGGCGGTTACACAGGGCGTCGAGGCTGGCTTTCTGGCCGGGGTATTTTTCGCGTGCCATGGCGAGGGTGTCTGTCACTTCGCAGCCGAGTTCTTTGATGGTGGGCAAGCCCATGCGCTCGAATTCCATGTCGAGAAAGCCGACATCGAAGCGGGCGTTGTGGATGATGAGTTCGGCGCCGCGCAGAAAATCGGCGATTTGCGTGCCGACGGCGGAGAATTTGGGCGCGTTTTTTTCTTCGAGCACGTCGAGGGTGATGCCGTGCACCGCCGCCGCTTCGGCGGGGATGTCGCGGTCGGGGTGGATGTAGAGATGGAGGGTGCTGTCGGTGAGCTGGCGTTTGCGCATTTCGATGCCGGCAAATTCGAGAATGCGGTCGCCGCGGTCGGGGTAGAGGCCGGTGGTTTCGGTGTCGAGGATGATTTGGCGTTCGCGTGCCATGCTTGTTCCTTCAAAATAAACAGGCAGCCGGTGCGGCTGCGGCCGCGCATTTTACCGCAAGGGCGCCTGTTTGGCTGTCAGGACGGCTGGAATGCCCGAAAACCGAACAAAAAAAGGATTTTCAGACAAACTTTATTCCCTTTTTTTTCAATCGAATGGAAATATATTTTATAACAACAATAATTATCGTTTGATTCTGATAGAGAGTTGGGATAATATGCGCCCCATCGAAGCAGACGGATGTTGCCGCAAGCAAGTAATGACAAGCAGGGAGGAGGAAATGTCCGAAACGATGTTCAAGCTCTTTGCCCCGGATATTTTACAGCTGCACCGGCAGATTTTTTCTTCATGGCTAGCTGTATCCCCGGCAAAAGATAAAGGCGAACCGGCCGTATTCAGTAGCGTGTACGCCCATATCGACGGCCATTATTATTTCGCTCTGCCCGAACAGTGCCCCGCCCTCGACAGGCAAAACGGTATTGTACTGATTGAAAACGAAAAGGCCGATATCCGCCTGAGCTGGGTCGGCCGCACGCGGGAAGTTTCCTGCAAAGAATGTGTTTACCGCGAAGCCTGCGCCGTATTGCAGCGGCGCTGCGGAGGAGAGGCAGACTTCGACGAAAACTGCCGTCTGTTGGAGCTTGATCCCGAACAGGGTCATTTGAGCATCAGCGGCAAATACGATTCCGCGCTGTCTCCCAATCTTCTGCAACGCGCCCTTTATCCTGCCGCCCAACGTGTTCCGGTGGCAGCCTGATGTAAAAGTTTTGGTAGTGGTTTGTGTTCCTTTTGCGCCCCTGTTCTCAGGGGCGATTTTTTTTGTACGGCTTTTTTCAGACGGCCTTATCTGTCACAATCAAGCCGTCTGAAAAAGCTTATCCGAATATGCAACTGATCAAATATTTGCAGGCGCAGGGGCTGGGCAGCCGCAAGCAGTGTCTTTGGTTGATTGAAAACGGCTGCGTCGCGGTGAACGGCGAAATTCTCAACGGCGCAAAAACCGAAATTTCGCCCGCCGAAGTCTCTTCGCTGGCGGTTGACGGCGAAGCGGCAACGGTGATCCCCCTGCCTTATTTCTATATCGTGCTCAACAAGCCCGCCGGTTACGAAACCTCGCACAAACCGCGCGATTATCCGAGCGTGTTTTCCCTGTTTCCCGACCAGCTGCGCAATACCGATATGCAGGCTGTCGGGCGTTTGGATGCGGATACGACGGGCGTTCTGCTGATTACCAACGACGGACAATTCAACCACCGCCTGACTTCGCCGAAGCACAAAGTCCCCAAGTTGTACCGAGCCGTTTTGAAACACGCGGCGGACGAAGCGTTCTGCCAAACGCTGAAAAACGGCGTGCTGCTGCACGACGACAATGAAACAGTTTCGGCTGCCGACGCCGTGCTCGAAGATCCGCACACGCTGCTGCTGACGATTACCGAAGGCAAATACCATCAGGTCAAACGCATGGCCGCCGCTGCGGGCAACAGAGTGGAAAGCCTGCACCGCCTGCAATTCGGCGAATGGTCGGCGGAGGATTTAGCGGCAGGGGAATGGCGTTTTGTTACTCTGTGACAGCGGTTGCGCCGACTGCCGCTTGTCCGCATCCGGCAACCGCTCGTACATCTGCGGTTTGCGCTCCTCGCTGCTGCCGCTAGTATGCGAAGCGTCTGACAGACGTTTGCTTTTTGGCAGACATGTGAGTAAGACGTTTTCCCCGTAATGTGTTTGGCCATCTATACTTCCCCTTGGTATAGATGGTATTTTTTTGCCTGCCGTTTTGGCCGATAGGACAGACAAAACCCCGAAGCGCGTGTCCGCTTCGGGGTTTTGCTGTGGCAGGCAGCTTATTTCATGCCGGGAAATACGCCTTTCATGCCTTTGGCCATACTCATCAGCTTGCGCATATTGTTACCGCTGAACATTTTCATCATTTTTTGCGACTGCTCGAATTGGTTGAGCATTTTGTTCACTTCCTGAACAGTCGTGCCCGCGCCTGCGGCGATGCGGCGCTTGCGGCTGGTTTTAATGAGGGCAGGATTGGCGCGCTCTTTCGGCGTCATCGAATTGATGATGGCTTCGACATGTCCCATCGCTTTTTCCGCCGTGCCTTCGGGAATCTGCTGGGACAGGCGGCCGATTTCGCCCGGCATTTTCGACATCAGGTTTTCCAAGCCGCCCATATTGCGCATCTGCTGGATTTGCAGTTTGAAATCGTTGAGGTCGAAGCTTTTGCCTTTGCGCAGCTTCTTCGCCATCTCTGCGGCTGCGGCTTCGTCTATGCCTTTTTGCACGTCCTCAACCAAAGTGAGCACGTCGCCCATGCCCAAAATGCGGCTGGCGATGCGGTCGGGGTGGAAGGCTTCGAGGCCGTCGATTTTTTCGCCGACGCCGATGAATTTGATCGGCTTGCCGGTCACCTGGCGCACGGAAAGTGCCGCACCGCCGCGCGAATCACCGTCCATTTTGGTGAGGACGACGCCTGTCAGCGGCAGGGCTTCGTTAAACGCCTGCGCGGTGTTGACGGCGTCTTGGCCGAGCATGGCGTCAACGACAAACAGCGTTTCCGTCGGATGAAGCGCGGCGTGCAGGGCTTTGATTTCGTCCATCATTTCCTGATCGATGGCGAGACGGCCGGCGGTGTCTACCATCAGCACGTCGTAGAAACCGCGCTTGGCTTGGTTCAGCGCGGCCTGCGCGATTTCGACGGGCTGCTGCGTGGTGTCGGAAGGGAAAAAGTCGACCTGCACCTGTTCGGCCAGCAGGCGGAGCTGTTCGATGGCTGCGGGGCGGTAAACGTCGGCAGACACCAGCAGGATTTTTTTCTTTTTGTCCTGCGACTTGATCAGGCGGGCAAGTTTGCCGACGGTGGTGGTTTTGCCCGCGCCCTGCAAACCGGCCATCAGCACTACGGCGGGCGGTGCGACGGACAAATCCAGCCTGCTGTTTTCTTTGCCCATCAGCTCGATGAGCGCCTGGTTGACGACGGTAATGAAGGCCTGTTCGGCGGTGAGGTTGTCGGAAATTTCGCGGCCGACGGCTTTTTCTTTCACGGAAGCGACGAAATCGCGCACCACGGGCAGGGCGACGTCGGCTTCCAACAGGGCGAGGCGCACTTCGCGCAGGGCGGGTTTGATGTTTTCTTCGTTGAGCGTGGCGATGCCGCGAACGTTTTTAAAGACCGAATAAAAGCGGCCGGTCAGATTGTCTAACATGGACTTCCTTTGAGTAAGCTGCCACGCGGACAGTGTAGTTTGATAAAATCGGCGCATTTTACACCAACCCGCGCGTTTGATGGATACGCGCCCAGCCGAAAGAGCGCCATGCCGATTATGCTGATTTGTCTGATGCTTGTTTACGCCGCTTTGGCCGCTTTTGTGTGGTTTTGGCGGCTGAAGAAAAACGCGGACGGCTATCCGCTGGGCAGGGAGCTGGCCGTTTTGGCCGCCGCCCTGCTGCCGCACGGCGCGGTGCTGCTGCTGCCGGTTTTGCACGACCGCGTGCTGATTTTGGGTTTCGGCTATGCTACGGCGGTGATTGTGTGGCTGATGCTGATGCTGTATCTGGCGGGCAGCTTTTTCTACCGCCTGCGCGGCTTGCAGCTGCTGCTTTATCCCCTGTCGGCCGCGCTCTTGCTGGCGGCCGTTTTGTTTCCCGGCCACTCGGCGGCTTACCGCCTGACCGACTGGCCGTTTATGCTCCACATTGTGTCGTCGCTGCTGGCATACAGCCTATTCGGCATCACCACGCTGATTGCGGTGCTGATTCTGTGGCTCAGCCGCGATCTGCACAAACACACGCTCTCGCCCGCCCGTTCTTTTCTGCCGCCGCTTTTGAGTTTGGAGAAAATGATGTTTCAGGCGATGTGGGCGGGTTTTGCACTGTTGACAGCGTCGGTGGTGAGCGGCACGTTTTTTTCCGAGGTCGTGTTCGGGCGGCCGTTTACCTTCACCCATAAAAACCTGTTCGGCGTGTTGTCGTGGTTTATCTATGCGGCGCTGCTGCTCAAACGCGCCATGACCGCCTGGCGCGGCAAACGGCCGGCGGTGTGGACGATAGTCGGTTTTGCCAGTCTGATGCTGGCCTACGCGGGCAGCAAGTTTGTGTTGGAAGTGCTGTTGCACCGCTGAAATGCCCTGTTGCGGAAGAGGCCGTCTGAAAAATACTTTTCAGACGGCCTCTTCGTTTCATTTCGTCTTTTTCAGACGGCCTGCACATAAAACAGGCCGTTCTTGTGAAACGGCCTGCCGGTCAAACTTCCTGATTTTTATCGGGTCGTGCCCTGTTTTCTCTATTTCTGTTTATTGCCTTTGTTAACTTGGCTTTGTGTAGCGCAATGTAATCTATAAAAGACCTTTATGGCAAGAGCGCTTATCGTTGATATTTTAATAAAGGCGGAAAATTGCCGTATTTTGATTTTTTTCAGCGGATTATGCTTCAAGAAACGGGATTTGCGTCTGCCTTTCGGTGTGCGCTCCATACCCTGTCTAACCGGATGTAGTTGCGATTTTCTCGCGCGAAGGCCGTCTGAAAACAAAGCTTCAAAGCCGCGAATCCCCGCCCTGCGGCCTCGGGCAAACCGCATGACGCCGTTTTCCGTTTTCCATTAGAATGCCGCCTTTTTTCAGAAACATTATCCCCGCGCAGGCGGGGACAGCCTCACGCCATGCGCCTCACCCACATCAAACTCTCCGGCTTCAAATCTTTTACCGACCCGACCACAATCCATGTGCCCGGCCAGCTGGTGGCCGTGATCGGGCCCAACGGCTGCGGCAAATCCAATGTAATCGACGCGGTGCGCTGGGTATTGGGCGAGGCTTCGGCCAAGCAGCTGCGCGGCGAGAGTATGCAGGACGTGATTTTCAACGGAGCGGCCACCCGCCGACCAGCGCCGAGGGCTTCAGTGGAATTGGTGTTTGACAACGCCGACCACTCCTTGCAGGGCGCGTGGGGGCAGTATGCCGAGGTGAGCATCAAACGCCAGCTTACGCGCCAGGGCGAATCGACTTATTTTATTAACAACCAGGTCGTGCGCCGCCGTGATATTACCGATTTGTTTTTGGGTACGGGCGTGGGCGCGCGCGGCTATGCGGTGATTGAGCAGGGCATGATTTCGCGCATCATCGAAGCGCGGCCGGAGGAACTTCGCGCCTATATCGAAGAGGCGGCCGGCGTGTCCAAATATAAGGAGCGGCGTAAGGAAACCGAAGGCCGTCTGAAAGACACGCGCGAGCATCTGCAACGCTTGGGTGATTTGCAAAACGAGTTGGCGCGGCAGGTGGAAAAGCTGGAAAAACAGGCCGAAACGGCCGAACGCTACCGCTTTCTCACCGAGCAGCTCAACCGCCAGCAGGATTTGCTCGATTACAGCCAATGGCGGCAGTCGCTCGCCGCCGCCGACAAAGCCACCGCGCAGCATCAGGCTTTGCAGGCGCAGCAGGACGAGGCCGCCGCACAAATCCAAACGCTTTCAGACGGCATCCGCGATTTGCAGCAAACCGAGCAGGCGCAGCAGCAGAGCGCACACGATTTGGCCAACCGGCGCGGCGTGTTGCGCGAACAGATTGCCCGCCTCGAAGAACAAATCCGCCACCGGCAAAACCTGCACCAGCGCATCGAGCGCGACAAGCAGGCGGCGCAGGCGCAGATGCAGCGTATCCGCCAGGAAGAGCAGCAGATTCGCGCTTTGATGGAAGAAAACGACATGGCGTTTGAAGAGCGGCAAACCGAGTTGGCCGAACTGGCGATGCAGGTGGCCGAACACGAAGAAAGCCTGCCCGCGCTGGAAGAAGCCCAAGCCGCGCTCAACGCCGCCTACCAGTCGCAACACGACGAAGCCGCGCGGCTCAAACGCGAGCTGGCCTTGAAACAGCAGCAGCTTGCCCACGCGCAGCAAACCCTGCGCCGCCATGAGGAGCGCAAAGGCCGTCTGAATGCCGAAAGCCAAGCGCTCAACCTGCCCGACGAAGCCGACACCGCCGCCGCGCAGGAGGCCGCCGCGCTGCTGCAAAGCCAGCAGGAGTATTACGAAGAACAGATTGCCGATGCCGAACAACGTCTTACCACCGCGCGGCAGGCGTTTCAGACGGCCTCAACCCGTTTCCAAGCCCTGCAACAGCAGTCCATTACACTACAGGCGCAGCAGCAGGCCATCTCGCAGCTTTTGGCGCAGCAGGAAACCGCCGACTTCTGGCCGCACACCGCCCACGCCGACGCGCCGCAGCTTTGGCAGCACATCCAAGCCCCGCCCGAATGGCAGCACGCGCTGGGCGCGGTGTTGGCCGAACGCCTGCACGCCCGCGCCGTACCCGACAGCTTCGCGCCGCCTGCGCCGCTGCCGCAGGGCGCAGCCGCCTGGTTTTCAGACGGCCTCAGCGGCGGTGTGAAAAAATCCCTGCCCGCGCAAGCCCTGCTCAACCAAATCCAAGCGCAGCCGCCGTTTCAGACGGCCTTGCACCACTGGCTCGACGGCGTGTTGTGCGCCCCCAGCCTCGATTACGCCCTCGCGCACCAATCCGATTTGGGCGGCGGCCAAATCTGGCTCACGCCCGAAGGCCACCAAATCGACAAAGTCAGCGTGCTGCTTTACGCCCCCAACACACAGGAAAACCTGATGGCGCAGAAAGCGCGTTTGGACGACATCGCCGCCTCGCTGGACACCCTCGCGCCCGAGTTGGAACACGCCCGCACCGCGCAAAACCAAGCCCAAACCGAAGCCGAAGAGGCCGAGTCGCAACACCGCAGCCTGATGCAGCAACAGCAACAGCACAGCCGCGAACACAGCCGCGCCCAACAACGCGCCGCCGAGCTGCTCGCCCGCACCAACCAAGGCCAAATCCGCCGCGAACACATCGAGCGCGAGCTTGCCCAAATCGAAGAAGAAGCCACCGTGTTGGCGCACAGTTCAGACGGCCTCGAAGACGACATCGCCACGCTGGCCGAAGCCGCCGCCGAACTCGAAACGCAGCAGCAGCACGCCGCCACCGAGCGCCAAGCGCAGCAAGGCCGTCTGAAACAGGCGCAGCTTGCCCTTTACGAAGCCAACCGCCGCTACGGCCTGGCCGAAGTGGCCGTACACAAAATCCAACAGCAGCAGCAAAACCACCAAACGCAAATCCTGCGCCTGCAAGAGCAGGCCGAAGAATGGCAGGAGCGCCAGCAGGAACTTGCCCTTGCCTACGAAACCGAAATGCAGGGCGACGAGCAGCACATTCAGCTCGAACACTTGGGCGAAGCCGTGCACACGCTCGACGAAGAATACGCCGAGTTGCAAAGCGCCTTGGCCGACACGCAGGCACAAGGCCGCGAACAATACGCGCAGCTGCAAGCCGCGCAAACCAAGCTGCCGCAGCTGCAAGCCGCCACCCAAACCGCCCTGTTGCAGCAGCAGGAAGCCCTGCTCAACGCCAAACGCTTCCACCAAAACCTCACCGAACGCGGCGCAGATTTGGACGCACTCGAAGCGTCGGCCAAAGAAGCAGGCCGTCTGAACATCCAAAACAGCCAAATCGCCGACACCGCCCGCCAAATCGAAGCCCTCGGCGCAGTCAACCTCGCCGCCCTGCAAGAGCTCGAAGAAGCCCGCGAGCGCGACGGCTACTACCGCAGCCAGAGCGAAGACGTGCAAAACGCCATCGCCCTGTTGGAAGAAGCCATCGCCCAAATCGACAGCAAAACCAAAGAACGCTTCAAAGCCACCTTCGACGCCGTCAACGAAAAAGTGCAAACCTTCTTCCCCACGCTCTTCGGCGGCGGCGAAGCCACATTACACATGATAGGCGACGATTTGCTCACCGCAGGCGTCTCCATCATGGCGCGGCCGCCCGGCAAGAAAAACTCCACCATTCATCTGCTCTCCGGCGGCGAAAAAGCCCTCACCGCCATGAGCCTCGTGTTCGCCCTGTTCAGCCTCAACCCCGCCCCCTTCTGCCTGTTGGACGAAGTTGATGCCCCGCTGGACGACGCCAACACCTCGCGTTTCTGCAAGCTCGTCAAAGAAATGAGCGCGCAAACCCAGTTCCTCTACATCTCACACAACCGCCTCACCATGGAAATGGCCGAACAGCTCGTCGGCGTCACCATGCAGGAAAAAGGCGTGTCGCGCATCGTGGCCGTCAATATCCAAGAAGCCCTGAAAATGGCCGAGAGCGCGTAGGGCGCATGGACGCAAAAAGGCCGTCTGAAACCCCCGTTTCGGTTTTTCAGACGGCCTTTCTTTATCTGACTATGCTTTCAGACGGCCTTACGCCTTACTCTGCCTAAAAACCCAATCCAACACCGGCGCGATGTTGTAGGCGTATTTCCATGTCGAAGTGTGTCCCGACGCGCCGCCCGCGTTGGCTTCGGCGGCGGTTTTGAACACCGTACCTTTGGCAAAGGCGACGAAATTCACATTGGCGTTTTGCGCGGCGATTTTGTCGAAGGCCGTCTGAAACTTGTCGACCGGCCATTGCGCGTCCCAATCGTCGGCGCGGGCGACTTTTGCGCCGAAGGCGGCGAGGTTTTCGGTGATGGCGATTTCGCCCGGGTAGGCCTTGGCATGCGTATTTTGTAAACAAATCTGAACAAAACTTAGCGAAAACAATGCAGAGCAAGTATAATCTCTATTGTTTTCCAACCTTACCAACCATCAAGGATGCTCCTATGAAATACCCGAAAAGCCGTCCCACCCTGCTTGCGCTGGCACTGATGCCGCTGTTTGCCTTTGCCGAAGACGAAGCCGTGTTGGACACCGTTACCGTCACCGGTACGAAATCCGTCTCCCTCAACCAAGGCTACTCCACCGACGGCACTTACGCGCCCTTAGGCATCGGCATGACCCTGCGCGAAACGCCGCAAAGCGTGAGCGTAACCACCTCCAAACAGATGGAAGACTGGAAACTCGACAGCCTGCGCAAAGTGATGGAGCAGACCAACGGCGTCACCGTCAAAAGCGGCAGCGGCGGCAGCGACCGCTATGCCGGGCTGCACTCGCGCGGCATGGAAGTGAAAAACTTCCAGATGGACGGCGTGCCCTACCGCAGCTCCGGTTTCAGCAAAGACTCGTGGGCTGGCTGGGGCGGCGTGGACACCCGCGCGCTCGACCGCGTGGAAGTGCTGCGCGGCGCGTCCGCCCTCTTGGGCGGCACGGGCGATCCCTCCGCACAAGTGAGCCTCGTGCGCAAACGTCCCACCAAAGACTTCAAAGCCGAAATCGGCACCGAAATCGGCAACCACAGCCGTTGGGGCGTAAACGGCGACGTTTCAGGCAGCCTGAACGCCGAGGGCAGCCTGCGCGCTCGCATCGTGGCGGGGCATGACCGCAGCGGCTATCAAATTGAAGACGCGAAAATGCGCAACAGCAGCCTCTATGCCGTGGCCGAATGGGATGCCGCCCCCGCCACCACCCTCTCCGTCGGCACCCAGCTGCAAAACCGCCGCGAAACCGACACCCCCATCTTCCTGCCCACCGCCTACGACAGCGAAGGCTACCCGCTGAAAAACGAAATCAGCCGCCACGCCAACAATTCGCCCAAAGGCACATCCTACAAATACAGCAGCCGCAACGTGTTCGCCGAAGTGCGCCACCGCTTTTCGCCCGACTGGAAAACCAAGCTCGAATACAACTGGACGCGCAACACCATACACGACCGCCAAGGCTACGCGGCGATGAAAACCGACCACGACACCCGCCAAATCGACCTGCTCGAAACCGATTCGAGCGAAAAAAGCACTACCCACAGCTTCGCCGCCTCGGTGGACGGCAAATACAACCTTCTCGGCCGCAAACACGACATCCTGTTCGGCATCAGCGGCTTCAACACCAAAAACCGCGCCCCCAGCCGCTTTGCCCGTTACGACAACGCCTTCGGCCTGCACGACTTTCTAAACAACCGCAGCCTGCGCCCGGCCAACCCCGTACCCGACGCGGAATACACCGCCGACGACGACATCCGCGCCCGCCAGTTCGGTGGTTACTTCGCCACCCGCTTCCGCCCCGTCGAACGCCTCGCCCTGATCGGCGGCGCGCGCTACAGCCGCATCACCATGCAAAAAGCCGAACACGTCGCAGGCACAAACGAAAAAGTAACCCGCAGCAAAGCCACCCCCTACATCGGCGCCGTGTTCGACCTGAGCGAAAACCTCTCCGCCTACACCAGCTACGGCACCTCCTTCGAGCCCGTGTTCGAGCGCGGCAAAGACGGCAAATTCCTCAAACCCACCACCGGCCGCAACATCGAAATCGGCCTCAAAGGCGAATTTTTCGACCAACGCCTCAACGTCTCCGCCGCCCTCTTTGACACCCGCAAAAACGGCATGGCCAAATACGTAGAAAGCGGCGACTACTACGTTTCCGAAGACAACATCCGCACACGCGGCTTTGAAACCGAAGCCGCCGGCCGCATTAACGACAACTGGTTCGTCAGCGCAGGCTACACCGTGCAAAACCGCAAAGGCGGCGAAGACTCCTACGAAGCCGATTTGCCCAAACACCAAATCAAACTCGCCACCACCTACGATGTGAACGAACGCCTCACCCTCGGCGGCAGCCTGCGCTGGCAGAGCAAAACCAGCAACATCAACAAAAGCGCACTGGCCGACGAAAACGACGCTCCCTCGCTCGAACGCGCCCGCAAGTCTGCCACCCAGAAAGCCTACACCCTGGTTGACCTGATGGCCGCCTACCGCATCGGCAAAAACGCCGAAGCCACCTTAAACGTCAACAACGTCTTCAACACCCGCTACCGCACGCTCTCCACATTCTTAGCCTACGGCGAAGCGCGCAGCGCGGTGTTGGGCTTCAAATACCGCTTCTAAAAAGCGGCAAAAGGCCGTCTGAAAAACCTTTCAGACGGCCTGATAAGTGGTAATGGGGTATCTATCATAGCCATCTTCTCCAATCAGAAACTTTAAAACCCCAATTTCGGGAGACAACATGAACGAATTGAATGACCAGTGCGCTGCAGAAAACGCCCTGTCCTCCGGCATGGGCTGCTTTATCAAGGGCACCTTGGTGGAAACGGAAGAAGGCTGGACGCCGATAGACGAACTGAAGGTGGGTGATTGGGTGATGTCTCGCCCCGAAAACGGCATCGGCGAGGCCGTGCCCAAGCGGGTGGTGAACACCTTCTGTTTTGAGGGCAAGGAGGTATGGGATCTTGCCTTTTCCACCTTTCCGCGAAGGGAAGGGGGGGGAGCACGGCTTTCCGCCACCCCCGACCACCCGTTCTGCGTCTACGGCGTGGTGACCAACCTGTTTATGGACAGCCCGTTCGGCGTATTGGGGCGGGAAGACAGCATCTATTACGACAATATTGATGTCGAGAACGACGAAGACTGGCATGAGAAATTCCAAGCCTTGGAACGCTTCAGTCAAACCCCGTATGAAATCGCGCTATATGAAACACCCGTCTGGAAGCGGGTGGATCAGCTTGAGCGCGGCGATGTGGTGTTGGATGCCCTTGATAAATATCGCGTGGTTGAAATGTCCCGCCCTTATTTTGCCGTCGATAGCGATAACCCCAACCATGCCTGGGTGCAAGGTTATACAAATAAGTATGGCTGGGAGCGGCAATCGATAGGGCATATTTACGATTTAACGCTGGATCAGGCAAACAACTATATGTATCCAAGGGCTTTGGCATACGATGTCGAGAATCCGGCCATGCTGTTAGGCAAAGATGAAGACGGTAGGCTGCATTACCGCCCTTACCGCACCACGGTTTACAACATCGAGGTGGAAGATACCCACACTTATTTGGTGTCGCGTTCTGGTATCTTGGTACACAACACCTGCGGCCAGCAAGCGTAGATACCATCTCCCCCCATCAGGCTCAAGTGATGCTTGCGGTCTGATGGGGGAGATGGTATCTGCCGCACCCCGCTTTCAGGCTGCCCTGATGCCGTCTGAAAAAGCCCAAAAGCCAGCCTGAAACCCCACCCCACCTTCCCCAAAGGCAATCTCCCATGAAAAAAACCCTCCTCCCCCTCCTGCTCGCCCTATCCCTCCCCGCCCTTGCCGACCCCGTCGACGACTTCGCCCAAGCCGAGCTTGAGCGGCAAAAAATCCCCGGCCTTGCCGTCGGCATCTACCGCAATGGCAACATTGTCAAACAACAGGGCTACGGGCTGGCAAACGTAGAACACCAAATCCCCGTCTCTGCCGACACCGTGTTTCAGACGGCCTCCATCGGCAAAATGTTCGCCGCCGCCGCCGTGATGCTGCTGGTGGAAGACGGTAAAATCCTCCTCGACCAATCCGTGCGCGCCTACCTGCCCGAAGCGCCCAAAAGCTGGCAGCCCATCACCATCCGCCACCTGCTCAACCACACCGGCGGCATCGGCAACACCGAAACCGACTGGCAGCAAAACAGCAGCGAAAAACAAATGCTGCGCCGCATCTACGCCGCCCCGCTGCAATTCAAACCAGGCAGCCGCTGGGCATACAGCAACAACGGCTACGCCGTCCTCGGCGCCGTCATCACCCGCGTCTCCGGCAAACACTACGGCGAAATCCTGCAAGAGCGCGTGTTCGCCCCGCTGGGCATGACTTCCGCCCGCGTGATCAGCGAGCGCGACATCGTCCCCCACCGCGCCGCAGGTTATGAGCTTGACGACGCCGACGGCAGCCTGAAAAACCAAGAATGGGTCGCCCCCTATCACAACCAAACCGCCGACGGCTCGCTCTACCTCTCGCTACACGACTACCGCCGCTGGCTCGCCGCCGTAGAAGCACGCCAAATCCTCAAGCCCGAATCCTGGCGCGAAATCTTCACCCCCGCCCGCCTCAACAACGGCGACAGCTACCCCTACGGCTTCGGCTGGTCGCTCGTGCCCGCCCCCGACGGCAGCCCCATGAGCGGCCACCCCGGCGCATGGCAGGGCTTCAGCACCGAGCTGCGCCGCTACGAAGGCGACGGCACCGATATTGTCGTGTTAACCAATTTGGCAGGCGTAGATACCGAAGCCATCATCGAAGGCATCGCCGCGCGCAGCAACCCGCGCTACCAAAAAACCCACGCCCCCATCGCCGACCAGCACCCCGCCCTAACCCGCGACTTCGAGCGCGTCCTGCAACGCATCAAACAAGGCAAACCGCACCCCGCCATACCCAAAGGCCGTCTGAAAGAGCTGCACGCCAAATTCGCCGACGCAGGCAAGTGCCAAGCCCGGCCCACCCGCCACCAAAACAACGGCGACATCCAAGAGCGCGACTACCGCGTTATCTGCGAGCGCCGCAGCTTTGAAGGCAACGCCGATTTTGTTAAGGGAAAAACGGTGAGATTGTGGTTGGAAGAGACGGGGGACGATAAAGCGCAGGGGCAATAGGCAGCCTGAAAACTTTGCTTTTCTAAACGGCGTCATTCCCGCGCAGGCGGGAATCTTGTCCGATTCCAAACAATTTCCGATGAAACCATCCATGGCTTGGATTCTGCAAAGATTCCCGCCTGCGCGGGAATGACGAAATTGACAGCCGCGTAGGTCGGGCATTCATGCCCGACCTTGTGTAAACGAAACTTATCAGGCATCAATGCCCAACCTACTATTGCCGTTTCAGTTCCGCCCAAACGCGCTGCACTGATTTTCAGGCTGCCTTCGCACACTGCCGCCACAATCCGACACGCCCATCAGGTATCATTCCCCCTTTTCCACCCTACCGAAAGGCAGCCTGAAAATGACTCAGCTCACGTTCTACACCCACCCCAAATCGCGCGGCATCACCGTGGCATGGATGCTCAGAGAATGCGGCGCCACGTTTGACACCGTCGTCATTCCCTTCGGCGAAGCGATGAAATCCGCCGACTATCTCGCCATCAACCCGATGGGCAAAGTACCCGCGCTCAAAGCAGGCGACACCATCATCACCGAATCTGCCGCCATCATCAGCTTTCTTGCGGAGCAGTTCCCCGAGCGCGGCTTGATTCCCGCTGCCGACAGCTTGGCGCGGGGCGAGTATTACCGCTGGCTGTGCTTTGCCATCCAGTTGGAATACGCCGCGTTTGACCGCCGGAACCAAGTGCAAAGCGACGAAGCGCGGCGAAAATCCATCGGCTACGGCGATTTTGACACCGCCTTCGGCGCATTGCGCGCACATCTGGCGCAGCATGATTACATCGTCGGCGGGCAGTTTTCCGCGCTGGATGTTTACTACACCCTGCTGCTGGTGCAGTTCACCCGCACGATGCCCGTAGAAGGCATTGCCTGCGACGTGTTTGATGCCTACATCGCGCGGCACACCGCCCGCGCTGCATTTGGCGAAACCATGGCTTGGACGGGGGAAGAGATGGCGAAAATGGGCATCGCGCAGTAAAGCAAAGGCAGAGACCTTTGCAAAAGCCCAACAGCAGCCTGAAAGCATAAAATCCGCGTTTAGCTTCGCAACTCGCTGCGTATCGCATGCTGCCTATCGTTATCCAACCGGAGACAAACATGACCCCGCCCCAAGCCCTCGCTCCCTTCCTGCGTACCGACCTCAACCCCGCCTATCTCGGCGAAGAAGACAGCATCTTCCGCTATCTCAACCCCGCCGATTTGGCGGGCGACAACGGCAAATACAACCGCCTCTACGACCGCCTTGCCCCGCTGTACAACCTCGGTGAATGGCTGGCGCGGCTCAAATACGGCGGCGGCATCGCCAAAATGCGCCGCGAAATGATGCGTCTGATTGACTGGCAAAACGGCGCGAGCGTGCTGTATGTGTCCGTCGGCACGGGCACGGATTTCCGTTATTTCCCCGACACGGTTGATGCAGGCAGCCTGAAAATCGTCGGCGCGGATTTGTCACTGGGCATGCTGCGGCGGGCGCAGAAAACATGGCAGCGGCGGCTGGATTTGTCGCTGGTGCATTGCGCCGCCGAAGATTTGCCTTTTGCCGACAACAGCTTTGACATCGTGTTCCACGTCGGCGGTATCAATTTCTTTTCCGACAAACGCCGCGCCCTTGCCGAAATGCTGCGCGTCGCCAAACCGCACACCAAGCTGATGGTTGCCGACGAAACGCAGGATTTGATTGAGCAGCAATACCAAAAAAGCGTGTTCACCCGCGATGCGTATCAAGGCAGACGCTTTGATCTGTCCGAAATAGAAAAAGCCCTGCCCGATGGCATCAGCGGCAGACAGACGCATTTGCTGTGGGACGGGCAGTTTTACGCGATGACGTTTGTTAAAGACGAACAGGCAGCCGGAACCCCAAATACGCAACCCAACCAAAACACAAAGGCCGTCTGAAACCCCGTTTGGTTTTTCAGACGGCCTTTGCATTACCCAAACGGCGCGGGCGGCTTATTTTTCAGGCTGCTTGGATGCCGCAGCGTTCAGACGGTTCAACGCGGCCTGCGCTTGGGTTTTGACATCGTCGTCGCCCGCTGCGGCGGCTTTTTGATACCAGTCGGCGGCGGCGCTTTGGGAAGCGGGCACGCCTTTGTCCTGCTCGTACATTCTGCCCAGCGCCAGCATGGCGGGGGCGGCGTAATCGCCGTTCTGATATAGGGCACCGCTTGGTTCAGAATGGTGCGCGACTGCTCGCGTTCGCTGCCGGTTTGCGCCTTGGCAGACGCATCTTGCGGCGCACTGTCGGGCAGAGCGCAGGCGGCAAGGGCGGATTGTACGGGAAGCGGGCGACAGGCCGTCTGAAAGTCCGTTTGGCTTTTCAGACGGCCTACCACACGAAATAGAACATCGTTTTGGCCAGCAGCACAATCAAAACCATATGCGCCAGCACTACCGCATGGATGTAGCGCGACCAGTTTTTCGTTAGCGTGCCGCGCCGCATCTTGGTTACCGCAATCAGAAAATGCAGCAGGATGCTGAAAGCCAGCACGACTTTCAGCGTCAGCTGCGTATTGAACGACGCGGCCAGCGGCGCGGCCAGATTGGGCAGATAACGCAGCCAGGCCAGCGACAGCCCCGACAAAAATACCCCGCCGACCACCCACGGCATCACCTTCACCGCCCGCCGCGACAAAGCCTTTTCCACCTCGCGCCGCGCCTCGCGTGATACGGCCTTGGTGTGCATCACGCTCAATACCAGACCTTCAAAAAACACGCCGCCGACAAAAGCGACGGCGCAGAACAAATGAATAATGTGAAACAGCGGATAGGCAGACATAACAAACCTTTTGAAAGTTTAACCGCCGGCAAACGCCGGTTGGCACGGAGGGCATATATCCTAGCCGCGCCATTTTAACAAATGGCGTTTTTTCTTCCCACGGTGTGCCGCCGGGCACGCCGACTAACCGTAAGGAGATTTCCATGAAACCCGTATTTGTGAAAACCGCCACCCTGATCGCCCTCGCCGCTTCCCTCAGCGCCTGCGGCAGCATGACCCCCAAACAGCGCAACACCGCTGCGGGCGCGGTTATCGGCGGCGTGGCCGGCAACCTGATCGGCGGCGACACCGGCTCGACTCTCGGCGGCGCCGCTTTGGGCGGCGTTATCGGCAGTCAGGTTCACCGCCACTGATTCCCATCACAGAGAAAGGCCGTCTGAAAACGTGTTTTCAGACGGCCTTTTTGCATTGGTGTTATGGAAAGCGAAGCCGCCTCAATGCCTGTGCGACGTTTCCACGCCCGCTTTGATTTCGCCGTAAAAGCCGTTTTCGCCCGAAGGGCGGTCGGCGGCGCAGGCGGCCAGCAGCAGCGGCAGGATAAGGGCGGACAGTAGGATTTTCATTGCGGATTCCTTTCGTAAAACGGTTGGGGGAGGGGCAAGCCCATCTTTTCAGACGGCCTTCTGCCGTTTGGGCTACAATGCGCGACTTTATCCCAAAGCGTGCGACTATGAAAGAACACCAAGCCCGAAAGCGTTTCGGGCAGAATTTTTTACAGGATACGCGCATCATCGCCGACATCGTCAACGCCGTGCGGCCGCAGCCGCTCGATACCGTGATCGAAATCGGCCCCGGTTTGGCCGCGATTACCAAGCCCTTGGCGGAAAAACTCAACCGCCTGCACGTGATCGAAATCGACCGCGACATCGTAGGCCGTCTGAAAACCCTGCCGTTTGCCGGCAAACTCGTGATACACGAGGGCGACGTTTTGCAGTTTGATTTCAACAGCATCGCGGGCAAAAAGAAAATTGTCGGCAACCTGCCGTACAACATTTCCACGCCGCTTTTGTTCCGCCTGAGCGAAATTGCCGATGATGTCGTCGATATGCACTTCATGCTGCAAAAAGAAGTGGTCGAACGCATGGTGGCCGCGCCCAAAACCAACGACTACGGCCGCTTGGGCGTGATGCTGCAATACTTTTTCGAGATGGAAAAACTCATCGACGTGCCGCCCGAATCGTTCGACCCCGCGCCGAAAGTCGATTCCGCAGTCGTCCGCATGATTCCGCTCAAACACCGCATCGGGCGGGCGCAGGATTTCGCGCATTTTGCCAAACTGGTCAAACTGGCCTTCCACCAGCGGCGCAAAACCATCCGCAACAACCTCAAAGAGCTGGCGGCCGACGAAGACTTGCAGGCCGTGGGCATCAACCCGCAAGACCGCGCCGAACACATCGCGCCGGAAAAATATGTCGAATTGAGCAATTATCTGGTGCAAAAGGCCGTCTGAAAGCGCAGCCCCAACGCAGCCAAAATCAAAAAACCATTGGAAACCATCATGATCAAGCTGAAAAACGTCAACAAACACTTCGGCGACCTGCACGTTATCAACAACGCCAGCCTGGAAGTGAAACAGGGCGAAGTCGTCGTTATCTGCGGCCCCTCCGGCAGCGGTAAATCCACCCTGATACGCACCATCAACCAGCTCGAAAGCATCCAGAGCGGCGAAATTTGGGTGGACGGCATCAACGTCGCCGACCCGAAAACCGACCTCAACAAAGTCCGCGCCGAAGTCGGCTTCGTCTTCCAGCATTTCAACCTCTATCCCCACCTCACCGTGCTGGAAAACATCATCCTCTCGCCCGTGCAGGTGAAAAAACAAAAACGTGAAGAAGCCGTGCCCAAAGCCCTCGCCCTGCTCGAACGCGTCGGCCTCGCCCACAAAAAAGACGCCCTGCCGGGCGAACTCTCCGGCGGCCAGCAGCAGCGCGTCGCCATCGCCCGCGGCCTGGCGATGGAGCCTGCCGTCCTTCTGTTTGACGAACCCACCTCCGCCCTCGATCCCGAAATGGTCGGCGAAGTGCTCAAAGTGATGAAAGACCTCGCGCAAAGCGGCATGACCATGATGTGCGTCACCCACGAAATGGGCTTCGCCCGCGAAGTGGCCGACCGCATCATCTTTGTCGATCATGGCGTGATTGTCGAAGACGCGCCGCCGGAAGAATTTTTCCAAAACCCGAAAAGCGAGCGCGCCAAACAGTTTCTCGCGCAGGTGATGCACTGACAGGAAAGTAAAGAAGAAGGCCGTCTGAAAACGTTTCAGATGGCCTCTTTTTTCATGCCGCCTCACGACGACAGTTTCATCACCACCACGCCCGAAATAATCAGAAACGCGCCGAGCCAGCGGCCGAAAGTGGAAGCGTCGCCAAAAAACACCACGCCGACCAAAAACGCGCCCGCCGCGCCGATGCCCGTCCACACCGCATAGGCCGTGCCCATCGGAATCGTTTTCTGCGCGAGAAACAGACAGAAACCGCTGCCCGCCATAAATGCGGCGGCGGCCAGCGTGCCGATCAGGGCGCGCCCTTCCTGCTGCGCCAGCTTCAAGCCCAGCGGCCAGCCGATTTCTAGCAGACCGGCGGTAATCAGGTAAATCCAGCTCATATCGTGTCCTTGTTGTTTTGTTTGACCGTATCGGAGAAACGGGTTGAGGCCGTCTGAAACGGGAGGCCGTCTGAAACGGCAAGGCCGTCTGAGACGGCCTTGCCGTTTTTGCCGAATGCCCGTTTCAAGGGCAGCGGCCGCATGGTGTTCCTAACCAGCTCGCGCGAGGCTTCGTGCGGGCCGATGATAAGCGACAGCAGGTGTTTTTTACCGTTGCGGTGGTAGTGGAGATTCAGACCGTTGCTCAGAAAGGCGACGGTTTTACCGTCGGCGCGGTAGAGGGCGGCGATGCTTTTGCGGTATTTGCCGCGCACCAGCTTTTTCAGGCTGAGGACGGCGCGCAGGGTTTTGCTGCGGATTTTCTGCGGGCGGCGGATTTCGATTTGTTCGGCACTGATGCGTCCCGCCTGTTCGTCAACGACAAAGGCGGCGCGGCAGCCGGGCAGGCGGAAAGAGTGCATGACGAAACCGTCGCCGAAGTGCTCGTCGGCCTTGCGGCAGACAAAGCGGTAGGCTTGGCGCGGCGGGGTGTCGGGAAAGAAGGTTGCGTGTTGCAGAAACACGGACGGTTTGATGCGTTTGCTTTTTTTCATGGCGCGGAGTTTTCAGACGGCCTCAGTACCGTCCGCGCGGGGCAGGGCGGCGAGGCATTGGCGGAACTCGGGCGGCAGGCGGCGGGCTCGGCCTGCGGCGTAGTCGAAGGCGGCCATGTGGCATTGGGCGGCGGCAACGGGCAGTCCGTCGCGCGTGCGGATGAGGGCGGAGTCGAAACGGAAGCCTGCGGCGGCGGTTTCGGCGATGCCGACGTCGGCGCGCAGTTCGTCGCCGTGGAAGGCCTGGTTGTGGTATTGCACGACGGCGGCGGTCATGATGAGGCCGCAGCCGCCGATGTCGGTTTCACTCAGGCCGATTGAGGCGAGCCAGCGCAGGCGGACTTCGTGTGCGATTTTCAAAACGGCGTCGTTGGCGAGGTGCTTGCCGTAGTTGAGGTCGCCGACCTGTACGGTGACGAGGGTGCTGAAACAGACGGCGGCGGGCGGGGGAACGGTGGGACGGTGCATGGCGGGTTTCCGTGAGCGGTAAAGAGGCCGTCTGAAAAGCCGTCCGTTGCGGGGCGGGGTTTTCAGACGGCCTGACGGGATGCGGCGGGTCAGAACAGGTTGTCGCTGCCGTCTGTGCTTTCGTCGGGTACGTCGGAGGCGGCAGGCGCGGCGGCGCGGGGTTTGACGGGCGTGGTGGGCAGGACGGGGGCGGCGTTGTTGGGGGTGTCGTCGCCGGCGTCGATTTCGATTTCGCTGCCTTCGGGCAGGGTTTGGTCGACGGCGAGTGCGGCGGGTTTGACGGCTTTCGGTTTGCTCAATGCGCCCGAGCCGGAGAGCCAGGCCAGCGATTGCAGGCTGCCGCTGATTTTGCCTTTGCCGCCGCAGGTGAGGCAGCTGGGCGCGCCGGTGCGGTTTTTCAGCACGGCGTCGATTTGTTTGGCGGACACGTTTTTGCCGTTGGCTTTCGACCAGGCGGCGATGCTTTTGCGCAGGGCGGCGGTGTCGAGGTTTTTCTTGTTATAGGGGTCTCGGAAGGCGGCCAGCCAGAGATTGCCTGCGCCGTCGACGTTCAGCGATGCCATTTGGTAAATAACGTCGGCGGGCGAGCCGGAGGAGACGGTTTTGGCAAATTGCAGGGCGTCGGGCGATTTCATGCGCACGCATCCGTGGCTGCGCACGCCGGGTACGCTGGCGGGGGCGTTGGTGCCGTGAATGCCGAGGCCGAGTTTCGGGTCGCCCAGTCGGACGAAGACGGGGCCGAGCGGGTTTTTCGGGCCGGGCGGAATGGAGGTGACGCCGTTGTTCAGTTCTTTTTGGATGGATTTGGGGATGTGCCAGGTGGGGTTGTAGGCTTTGGCGCCGATTTTGTGTGCGCCGATGGTGGTTTGCGTTAATGCTTTGCCGACGGCGACGGGGTAGATTTTCGACAGTTTGCCGTCAGTGTAGAGAAAGAGGCGCTGCTGGGGGATATTGATAACGACATGGTGGCCGGAGGAGGCGGGGGCGACGTCGGGAACGGGGGTGTTTGCGAAGGCCGGCGCGGCGGCAAGTGCGAGCAGACTGAATCCTAGTTTTTTCATGATGTTGTTTTCAGTGAGGATAATGAGGGGCGGCATCATACCGCAAACTCCGGCGATTTGTGGGAAAATGCCGCCTTTTTGTGCGTTTGGGCGCAACGGGCGTGGCGAAATGGCAATAGTGGCAGTAAAAAAGGATGCGGTTGCACAAGCGGATTTGTTTGAGGCGGATGTGTCGGGTTGGGACTCGGAGGGGCGCGGCATCGTGCGCCGCGACGGCAAGGCGGTGTTTGTGAGCGACGCGCTGCCGGGCGAACGGGTGCTCTGCCGGGTGACGCGCGCGGGGAAGCGTTTCGACGAAGCGGAGGCGGTGCGGGTGATCCGTCCGTCCGAATCCCGCCGCACGCCGCCGTGTCCGCATTATGCCGAATGCGGCGGCTGTTCGATGCAGCATGTGGAGTTTGCCGCGCAGGTGGCGATGAAGCAGCGCGCGGTTGAGGAGCAGTGCGAACGCATCGGCAGGGTGAGCCCCGCGCAGATGCTGGCGCCGGTATACGGTTTGCCGTGGCATTACCGCGAGCGCGGGCGTTTCGGCGCGGAGACGGATGAAAGAGGCCGTCTGAAAATCGGTTTCCGCGCAAAAAGGAGCAATCGTGTTGCCGACATATCTTCCTGTATGGTGCTGCCGCGCCGCCTGTCGGCAGCGTTGCCCTTGTTGAAGGAAGCGCTACAAACGTTTGCGGGTGTGTTGCGTGGCATTGAATTTGCCGTCGGCGGCGGCAAAACGGCGCTTTGCCTGCTGACGGACAAGAGGCCGTCTGAAAAGCAGCGCGGCGCTTTGTGGGCATTGTCGGAAGCGCTGAGCAGCGGCTGGCTGCTGAGTTGGAAAACGGGCAATCGTGAAGAGCCTTTATATGAAGGGCAGGGCGGTTTGAGCTACTGGCTGGACGATTTTGCCGTGGAGATGCCGTTTTCTGTCGGCAGTTTCACACAGGTCAACGCGGAACTGAACAATGTGATGGTGCGCCGTGCGGTGGACATGCTGTCGCTGCAGCGGGGCGAGCGGGTGGTCGATCTGTTTTGCGGATTGGGCAATTTCACGCTGCCGCTGGCACGCAGCGGCGCACAGGTGACGGGCGTGGAAGGCTTGGCAGCGCTGACTGACCGCGCACGGCGCAATGCGGCGCTGAACGGCTGCGGCAATGTGTCGTTTGAAACGGCAGATCTGTTTTGTGCCGACGGCCTGTCCCGTTTTTGGCGCGGTGCCGACAAAATGCTGCTCGACCCGCCGCGTGCGGGCGCTTACGAAGTGGTAAAATCGCTGCGGCCGTCTGAAATGCCCGCGAGGGTGGTGTATATTTCCTGCAATCCGGCCAGCTTCGCGCGCGATGCGGCGGTGTTGGTGGAAAAGGGTTATAAATTCAAATCGCTAGGTGTGATGAATTTGTTTTCCCAAACCGCGCATGTCGAGTCTGTCGGTTGTTTTGAGAGATAAGCGGTGTGTTTAATTTGGTAAAACATTGGGATAAATGTTTGGTTTTTTGTAAGTCATGCTATTATAAACGGCTAAGGGATTAACGAATCTGTAACAAATTTTACGCAGTCTTGAAAATTTAAAAATACTGCCCGTTTGTTGGATACGCCAGATATTGGGAGATATTCTTGGATTACATACTTATACTTGGGATTGTCGCTGTCGTTGCGCTGGTCATCGTCCTGCTCAAACAGAGGGGGAGGGAGTCGCAATCGGCCGTGCAGGCAAAAGCCAAAAGCAGGCATGCCGCCTCCCGTCCTGCCGTGCAGGCCGAAGAGCAGGCCGAGCCGGAAGAGTGGACGGTTCAGTCGAATGCTTCGGATGATAATCTGCAAAGTTGGGATTGGGACAATACTGAAAATACGGATTTGTCGACTGCATCCGTGTCTGCGCAGGAAGTCGATCCGCTGACCGAATATCAGGTTTACAAGCAGTTCGGCTATGAAGACAAGGCCGCGGTTTCACTGGCGGGCTATCTGAATAATCTGAAAGGCGATGCGCCCGAAAAATTGGTTGTTGAATTGGTTGGTCTTTGTCTGAATGTCGGCAATGTCGATTTGTTGTCGGCAACCTTGGATCGCCATGCATCCGTGCTACCGCAAAACAAATTAGCTGAATATGTCAAGGCAGGGTTGGCAATCGATCCGAACCATTTGGGCTTGCGCGTGTTGGCCGAGTCGAAGCTGAATTGGGGTATGCAGGAAGTAGCGCGCCAAATCGGCGAGCAGACTGGTTTGGAGTCATCCGATTCCGATACATATAGCGCGTCTGCTGTTCCGTCGGTTGAAGTGGCCGTGAATCAGAGCGGTCAGGAATTCAGACGTTTGAGTAAACCCAGTCCGCTGATTATCGGCAAAGCAGAAGTTGGCGATATGACGGAGGAGGAGATGAGTGCGGTAATCGGGTTTGTTAAGCCGGAGAAATCTGCCAAACTTTTGAAAAACCAAGTGGATTACGAAACTGCACTCCGCCAATATAATAAGGCTATTCAGAAAGCCGAAAAACCTGCCGGTCTGATTATTGATGCGTTGAAACTTGACTATCAGCATGCTGATGTCAATGAGTTTGCCAAACACCTTTGGAAGCTGTACTACTCATTGGGCTCTAACGGACGTCAGGTCAAAGAGCGGATGTTAGGCTGGGGGTACAGCTTGGGACAGCATGAGGTCTTTGATAATTTGGAACAGTCTCCCAGTGAGCAGCAGGTTCGTGAAATCGGTCTGCGCCAGGGTTATCTTCAAGGCAGTGCTCGTCAGTCAAAAGTCAAATACCGCGAATTGGTTCAGCGTAACGATTCGATTCTGAATGAAAGCACTTCTCCTGCCGAATTGGCTTTGAAGGAAGTTGAGTCTCTGTTGATGTATGGTCAGTTGGATCAGGCCATCGGAACATTGGAACAGGCCGTCTTAAAATATCCTCAAGAGTCCCAGTTGTACATCATGCTGTTTGATCTGTACGAACGTTCCGAGGATTGGGCTAAGCTGGAACAGTTCTTAAGGTTGCTAAGGGAAAAAGAGGCTAATTTGCCGGAAGAGGTTGTTTTGGCGATCAGTCAGTTGCAACAACGTATTCATCGCAATTCCAATAAATAAGAGTACTGAATAATGGATAATTTAATACCGAAAGTAAAGACAGTACGGGTGATGCTGCAGGAAATGGGTGAGCAACAGAATGCCGTGTTTAAAATGGCATTTAAAATGCATAACACCACTAATTACGAAATTGTCGATCAAGGTTCGACTCACAAGCCTGATATGGTTTTGGTAGATGTTGATGGCAGCAAGGGGATGCTGGCATGGCATGAGGCTAAAAAGAATTATCAAGACGTTCCTGTAGTTGTCTTCTCTGCTCATGAGCCTGTCGTTACTGCTCCGTATCTGCCCAAGCCGGTAAAGTTTGATACGCTGTTTCCCATTTTGAGAAGTTTAGCGCAAGGGGGAAACATTGTTGAGGCCAAACAGGTTAAGCCTGATGCGGGATCGCAGTCCGCTACAGCTAATGCAAATGTACAAAACAGAAAAACAACCATCCGCCGTTTTAACCCACAGAGAGGACTGCTCGGCGCGCTAAGGGCATCCAGCGAGCGTCAACAAGATACCGCCGTTCTAGTGGATGGCAAGCCGGTTTTGATTGTATTCCCAAGTATCCAACGTGTTTTGCTCACTGTTGGTGCTGAAGAATTGGAAAAAATGTGTCGGGATGACCATTTGGCCGTAGTATGCAAATCCGTTCCTGACAATCCTCAGTGGAAAGAGAAGGCTAAAGTGACCATTATGTCCTGTCTGTGGCAGATGGCTATTTGGACTGCTCAGGGTAGGTTGGTATTCCCTATGACCCCGCAAACGGTATTCACTTTGAAAAGGTGGCCAAATTTGACACGTTTGGCTCCGGTTTCCGAGTCTATGCGGTTGTCGGCTTTCTTAACTAAGACATCAGTGAACTTGAATATTCTTTATAAAGTTATGCCGTTAGATATGGCTGATATTCTCAATTATCTTGCTGCTACCTACGTTACTGGCTACTTGGCAACGGATAATGAATTCTCGGCTCAAGGTAATAAAGAATTGGCATCTGGTACGATGAATGTGAATACTCATGTTCCCGACAATAAGATGTCTAAAGATGCGTTGAGTGCGGTTACTCCTTCGCAAAATCAGCCCCGTGGTTTATTGCAGCGTTTGATGCGCAAATTGTCTGGCGGTAAATAAGGATTTAATAGAATGAAAGAGAATAAAATTATTTTTACCGGTCCTGTCGGAGTGGGAAAAACAACTGCAATTGCGGCTTTGTCTGATGATCCTCCGGTTAAAACGGATGCCCGTGCTTCAGATATGACACTTGTGCGTAAAGGTCATACTACCGTGGCAATGGATTATGGCGTCATCCGTTTGGATGAGGATGTAAAAGTCCATCTGTATGGTACACCTGGTCAGGAGCGTTTCAATTTTATGTGGGAAATCCTCAGTAAAGGCAGCATGGGGTTAATTTTGCTGTTGGATAATACGCGCGCCAATCCCTTAAAAGACTTAACTTTTTTTCTTGATGCGTTTAAAGACTTGCTGAAAACTGCCCCTTTGGTGGTGGGGATTACCAAGATGGACGTCCGCTCTTTGCCCGGAATTGACGTTTATCAAAAATATTTGGCTCAGCATAATTTTAATGTGCCGGTGTTTGAAGTAGATGCACGCGAAGAAGAAGATGTGAAGCAGTTGGTCAGTGCAATGTTGTTTTCAATTGATCCGGGTTTAGAGGCATAAAATGGATTCTACACTTTCTTTACAATCAAATTTATATCCGCGCGTAACACCTGCGGGTGCCTATTATGCTGTTTCGAGTAACGTACCGAGTGCGAGTAGAACTTTGCTGCATGGTTTGTTGCGTGCCTCCGGCAATGAAACTGCTAGCACTGATAATCTTTTGGCATGGGCTGAAACTGATGATGCCGATTCTGCGCTAAATTTGCTTTACCGTTTGCAAAGACTTGAGTTTTTGTATGGAGATGAACAGCCGGTATATCAAGAATTTAGTATGACGGATGATCAGCTTCCCGAATTGCTGGCTCAATTGTCAAGTGTTGGTAAAGCTTTGTTGGCAGATGCAAACGGTCTGTATTTTGCCAATGCGGGCTTTCATCATGAAACTGCGGAAGAAGTTGGTTTGATGTCCAGCGAGGTTGCCACTTTGGGTGAAAAGCACCAACTTCTGGTAAAAAATAATCTCAATATCCACCATAATGCATGGGGTATTTGCGATCCTTCGGGACAAACTGAATTAACTTTTTTCCCTTTGTATGCAGGGAAAGTGAAACTGGTCTTGGTAGTTGCCGGTATGCCCGATTTGAATAAGGAAGCATTTGTTTCCTTAATTAAAGTGTTATGCAATAGATATGCTTAAATATCGTTTGCATTTTCAATGCGATAAACAGAAATATTTTTGGTATTACGGGTAAATTCTTGATGCTGAAACATCGGCATCCTATATAAAGATACAAATTAATTGGATTACAAGATATGCGTGAACAACTTTTGATTTCGGTATTGAGCGATTTGAATGCAACTTCTGCGGATATTACTGCTTCTGCCGTAATTTCCAGTGACGGCCTGCCGATTGCGACTTTGATTCCGCAAGGTTTGGATCCGGATCGTGTCGGTGCGATGTCGGCAACCTTGCTGGCTTTGGGAAGTCACGCTGCCAATGAGCTCAATTGCGGTGATTTGGATCAGGTCATGGTTAAAGGCAAAAACGGCTATATTCTCTTAAACCAAGCCGGCCCCGATGCCGTATTGGCTTTAATTGCCAACGAAAGCGGTAAGCTCGGATTGATTTTGCTGGATGCCAAGCGTGCGGCGAAACATATTGCCGACATTATTTGATTTCGCTTGCATGAAGCTTGGTAGCTGATTGAAATAATATGTGTGTTTAGCTTTGCTTGAATTTGAGTAGTGCGTTCGTTTACAATTTGCGCCCTCGGTTTAGCTTGGTTGGATATCTGATTAGGCACGCAATATGTCTCATAATATACGGCATATGCGTGCTTTTTCGCGAAGATTGAAATTATTAGGATTTTTTAGAATGACTATTCCCGCTCTTCTTGTTCTTGCCGACGGCAGCGTATTTCACGGACGGTCTGTCGGTTACCAGGGTAATGCGTCTGGCGAGGTTGTGTTCAATACATCCATGACCGGATATCAGGAAATCCTGACCGACCCTTCATACTGCAAACAAATTGTCACGTTGACCTATCCCCATGTCGGCAATACGGGCATCAATACTGAAGATGTCGAATGTAAAACTGTATGCGCCTCCGGTTTGATTATTCGGGATTTGCCTTTATTGGACAGCAACTTCCGCTCAACAGAAAGTTTGCGAGAATTTTTGGTGCGTAATAAAACGGTGGCGATTGCAGATATCGACACGCGCAGGCTGACCCGCATTCTGCGTGACAAAGGCGCACAGGCCGGAGCCATCTTGACGGGCGATCAGGCTGACGAAACTTGTGCCGGAGAGTTGATTGCCGCATTCGGCAGTATGGTAGGGAAAGACTTGGCCAAGGAAGTGAGCTGTCGCGAACCGTATGAGTGGACGGAAGGAGAATGGGTGCTTGGTAAAGGTTTTGTAACGCCGCAGGAGCAGCCTTATCATGTTGTCGCCTACGACTACGGTGTCAAAACCAATATTCTGAGAATGCTTGCTGCGCGCGGATGCAGGCTGACTGTCGTTCCTGCGCAGACACCGGTAAAAGAGGTTCTGGCTATGAATCCTGACGGTGTGTTTTTATCAAACGGCCCCGGCGATCCCGAAATGTGCGACTACGCAGTTTCAGCAGTGAAAGAGCTTTTGGACAGCGGCAAGCCTGTTTTCGGTATTTGCCTCGGCCATCAGTTGTTGGGTTTGGCTTTGGGCGGGAAAACGAAAAAGATGCCTTTCGGCCATCACGGCGGCAATCATCCCGTTCAGGATTTGGACAGCGGCAAAGTGATGATTACCAGTCAAAACCACGGATTCGAGGTAGATGCGGACACTCTGCCTGAGGGTGTCAAAATTACCCATCGTTCGCTGTTTGACGGTTCGTTGCAGGGCATTGAATTGGTCGGTCGGCCGGTGTTCAGCTTTCAGGGGCATCCGGAGGCAAGTCCCGGGCCGCACGATGTTGCGCCGTTGTTTGACAAATTCATCGGCAACATGAAGGCGGCTGTCGGCCGTTAAACGGTTTTCAGACGGCCTTAACACAGCTTAGGCCGTCTGAAAACAATATGAACGAATCCATCAGGGAAAGAAAAAAGCAGCCGAAACAGGCTGCTTTTTAAAATGGTCGGAATGAGAGGATTCGAACCTCCGACCCCTTCGTCCCGAACGAAGTGCGCTACCGGGCTGCGCTACATTCCGTAAAGAAGCGTGGATTATAGAGAGATACTTCTGTTTTGGCAAGGGCGTCATGCCTGCAAGACGAAAATTGTCGGGCGTTTTTTCAGATTCGGTAAAGCGTCGGCCAGGCGCCATTCTGAAACCTGTCGGCTGGCAATCAGCTGGGTGGGCAGCGTCAGGTCGCAGGCGATGCACAGCCGGGTATCGGGGTGTAGCGAGGAGATGGCGTCGGCCAACAGGGCGTCGTTCCGATAAGGCGTTTCGATAAACAGCGCTGTTTCATTGTGCGTGCGCGAATGCCGTTCCAAAGTTTTCAGCGCTGCAATGCGCTCGTTTTTTTCAGAGGGCAGATAACCTTTGAATGCGAAATTCTGGCCGTTTGCGCCCGATGCCATCAGCGCCAGCATAATGCTGGACGGGCCGACCAGCGGCTGCACGGTAAAACCCTGCTTGTGCGCCAGTGCGACCAAATCGGCGCCCGGATCGGCAACGGCAGGGCATCCGGCTTCGCTGAGCAGGCCCATGCTGCGTCCTTCCCGTAAAGGCTGCAGAAGGTCTGGAAGGGTTTGGCGGTCGGTATGTCCGTTTAAGGTTTGCAGATTCAAATCGCGGACAGGGGTGATGATGCCGAGATGTTTCAGGTGTGCACGTGCGGTTTTTTCCGCTTCCACGACAAAATCGGTCAGGCTGGTAATGGCGGCTTGTTCGTGCGGCAGCAGACAGGGCGTGTCGGGCGTGCCCAGCGGGGTGGGAATCAGATAGAGCGTAGACATGTTTTCGGTCGGAAATGGTTGGCGGAGTGTTTTCAGACTGCCTCAGAGAATATCGACGCCTTCCGCTTGGAGAAAATCGATCAGGCGGAAGAGGGGTAGGCCGATCAGGGCGTTCGGATCGCTGCTTTCGACCTTTTGCAGCAGGGCGGCGCCCAAGCCTTCGCTTTTGGCCGCGCCCGCGCAATAAACGGCATCGGGCTCGCGTTGCAGGTAGCGGGCGATTTGTCCGGCAGACAGTTCCCGCATGGTGACAATGGTTTTGTCTACATGATGCCTAAGGCCGTCTGAAAGCGTGTTGAGCAGGCAGACCGCGCTGTAAAACTCAATCTGTTTTCCGCCCAGCTCCGACAGCATCTGTTGCGCGTTTGCGACGTTCATCGGTTTGCCGAGCTGCCGGCCGCCGCAGAAGGCGACTTGGTCGGCACCGATAATCAGCGCGGCAGGAAAACGCTCCGCCAGCGAGCGTGCTTTGCCGACGGCAAGACGCAGGGCGGTGTCGGCTGCCGCTTCGTCCGGCAGAGGCGTTTCGTCAAAATCGGGAGAGGCTGTCTGAAATGACAACCCCAGCTTTTTCAACTGCTCTTGGCGGAAAACGGAACTCGAACCGAGAATAATAGGCAGCGTGCGATTCATTTTTGTAAAAACATTGACGTTGAACGGCTTGGATTATATCATGCGCGGTCTATGTTAGAGCCTGATTTGATTGACCCCCTGGCGTTTGCCGCCGAGAAGCGCGAGCTTCGCGGCAGCCTGTCTCCCACCGAGATGGACGAGCGCGTAAGGTCGCACGAATATTTAGCCGGAAACACGGCGCCGTTGCAGATTGTGCTGCGCGGCAGCAAGGACAAATGGCAGCGTCCCTTTTTGGATTTGCATGTGGGCGGCAGTATGCCGCTGGTGTGCCAATGCTGCATGAAACCTGTCGAGTTCGAGCTGGACGAAAACGCGCACATCGTATTGTTTGCCGACGAAGGTAGGTTGGACGAAGCCATGTTGTCCGACGACGAGTTGGAAGGCATGGTGGCGGAGCGGGAAATATCGGTGCGTACGTTGGTGGAAGACCAGATTCTGATGGCGATGCCTTATGCCCCGCGCCACGAAAATTGCGGCGTGCCGACCGGGGCGGCAGATTCGGGCAGGCCCAATCCCTTTGCGGTATTGGCCGGGCTCAAAAGCAGCAAATAATTTTTCTATCATTCTTTTAGGAGCTTGAAATGGCCGTTCAACAAAACAAAAAATCCCCCTCCAAACGCGGTATGCACCGTTCGCACGACGCGCTGACCGCGCCCGCCCTGTCTGTCGATAGCGCAACCGGCGAAGTGCACCGCCCTCACCACATTTCGCCCAACGGCATGTACCGCGGCCGCAAAGTTATGAAAGCCAAAGGCGAATAAGCCGGAGGCGGATGAAAAACGGAAATCCGTCTGCGGGTTTCCGTTTTTGTTTTCGGTATTTTTCAGCAAGCAGCGGAAAGACGATTATGGTCAAAAAAATTTGGTATACCTACGACGAAATCCATCAGGTATTGAAACAGTTGGCGGAAAAAATCCTCGCGGGCGGCGTGCAATACGATGCGATGATCGCCATCGGCGGCGGCGGCTTCATTCCGGCACGCATCCTGCGCTGCTTTCTCAATATCCCGATTTATGCGGTGACTACAGCCTATTACGCCAACGATTTCGGCTATGAAACCAACGACGAAATCAAAAAAATCCAATGGCTCGATCCGATGCCGGAAACGCTGAAAGGCAAAAACATTCTGGTTGTCGACGAAGTGGACGATTCGCGCGTCACATTGGAATTCGTGCTGAACGAATTGAAAAAAGAAGATTTCGGCGAAATCGGCGTGGCCGTGCTGCACGCGAAAATCAAAGAGAAAACAGGCAAGCTGCCCGAAGGCATCCACTATTTCAGCGGCATCACCGTTGAGGACTGGTGGATCAACTACCCGTGGGATGCCGACGACATCGTCGCGCACAACATCCTTGCCGCAGAAAGCAAAAAGGCGGACTGAGGCCGTCTGAAAACAACACGGCGCCGCCGCTGCGCCGGACAACCGGCCTTGGCGCCGGCAAGTGGAGAAAACCTATGATTACCTTGGCTGTTGACGCCATGGGCGGCGATGCCGGGCTGGCGGTTACCGTTCCCGGCGCCCTGTCTTTTTTACGCCAGCAGAGCGGTGTTTCCCTGTTGATGGTCGGTGACGAAACGCAAATCCGCCAGGCTTTGCACGGCGCGGGCGCGCTTGCCGACAGAATCCGCATCATTCCCGCCACACAGGTGGTGGAAATGGACGAGCAGCCCCAGCTGGCGTTGAAAAACAAAAAAGATTCCTCAATGCGCGTTGCCATCAACCAAGTCAAAGACGGCTTGGCGCAGGCTGCCGTATCGGCGGGCAACACCGGCGCGCTGATGGCCACCGCCCGTTTCGTGCTGAAAACCATACAGGGCATCGAGCGTCCGGCGATAGCCAAATTCATACCGTCCAAAGACAGCCACATGACGCTGGTGCTCGATCTGGGCGCAAACGTTGATTGCACGCCCGAGCAGCTCGTGCAGTTTGCCGTGATCGGCAGCGAACTCGTCCACGCCCTCTATCCCGAAAAGGGCAGTCCGCGCGTCGGCCTGCTCAATGTCGGCACGGAAGACATCAAAGGCACGGACACCGTTAAACAAACCTTCAAACTCCTGCAAAGCAGCAAGCTCAACTTTATCGGCAACGTCGAAGGCGGCAGCATTTTCGACGGCGAAGTCGATGTCGTGGTGGCCGATGGCTTCGTCGGCAACATCGTGTTGAAAACCATCGAAGGCACGGTGCGCTTTATGGGCACGGCCATCAAGCAGGAATTCCAAACCAGCCTGCTGACCAAACTTGGCGCGCTGGCCGCCATGCCCGCCCTGAAAGGCTTCAAAAACAAACTCGACCCGCGCAAATTCAACGGCGCAATCTTTCTCGGCTTGCGCGGTGTCGTCGTCAAAAGCCATGGCGGCACCGATGCCGTCGGCTTCAGCTACGCGCTGGAAGAAGCCTTCCACGAAGCCAAAGCCGACAGTCTGGCGCGCATCCAGGAAGGCGTGGCCGGACAGCTCGCCTTTCTCGCCGAGAAAAAACTCGAGTCCGAACAGGCAGCCATCAATATCGACTGAACAGGCCGTCTGAAAAACAGGTATGATGCCGCGCAGCGCCGCAAGCCTTTGTGGCAACGACACGACAGAGGCCGTCTGAAAAACGCAGATGCTTTCAGACGGCCTCTTTGCAAAATCCGCCCGGACGCCCCGAACGGCAGCCGCGGCCGAAATCCCGACAGGTTCCCACCTTCCCAATATTGCGAAAGGAACACACCATGCAGTATGCGAAAATTTTAGGCACGGGCAGCTACCTGCCCGCCAAACGCCTCAGCAACGACGATCTCGCCAAAACCGTCGACACTTCCGACGAATGGATTACCACCCGCACCGGCATCAAATTCCGCCACATCGCCGCCGAAAACGAAAAAACCAGCGACCTTGCCGTAGTGGCGGCGCAGCGTGCATTGGCCGACGCGGGCGTAGGTGCGGACGAAATCGACCTCATCATCGTCGCCACCGCCACCCCCGACATGCAGTTTCCCGCCACCGCCACCATCGTCCAGCACAAACTCGGCATCGCAGGCTGCACCGCTTTTGACGTGCAAGCCGTCTGCGCGGGCTTTATGTACGCACTGGTAACCGCCAACGCCTACATCAAAAGCAACATGGCACGGAAAGTGCTGGTGATCGGAGCAGAAACGTTCAGCCGCATCCTCGATTGGAACGACCGCACCACCTGCGTGCTGTTCGGCGACGGCGCGGGCGCGGTCGTGCTCGGCGCATCCAATGAGCCGGGCATCATCCACGGCAAATTACAGGCCGACGGCAGCTATCTCGACCTGCTCAAAGTGCCCGCGCAGATGGCGGGCGGACAAATCTGCGGCAACCCCTATATCGAAATGGACGGGCCGGGCGTGTTCAAATTTGCCGTCAAAACCCTGGCCAAAGCCGCCGAAGACGTGCTGGCAGAAGCGGGATACGCCGCAGAGCAAATCGATTGGATTGTGCCGCACCAGGCCAACAAACGCATTATTGACAGCACGGCCAAGCATCTGGGCATCGGCATGGACAAAGTGATTCTCACCGTTCAGGATCACGGCAACACCTCCGCCGCCTCCATCCCGCTGGCGCTGGACGAAGGCATCAGAAGCGGCCGCATCGTGCGCGGGCAAAACCTGCTGCTCGAAGGCATAGGCGGCGGATTCGCCTGGGGCGCGGTGCTGCTGCGCTACTGAAAACCAACCGAAATATCCGGCATTTGTGTGCCAGGCGGGCGGATGGCGGCAGAGGACGGAAAATTTAACAAACCCTAACACATATACCGCTCAACATCTATTGCAACCGTTCGTCTGGCGTGTATAATGCGCAACCAAGCCGAGCGGTTATTTTTTCGGATAATCGGTGCAGGCAATAATAATTAACCATACATAATTACGGAGTATTCAAAATGCAGGCAATCCAACATTACGGCATCGTCATCTCATGGTTTCAAGACAAACAGCTCGGCGTCGTGCGCGACAAAGACGACACTGATTCGCGCCTGCTGCTTTTGGCGGCAGACCTGCCCGCAGGCTACCGTGAGCCCAAAGTAGGCGACGAAATTACCTACATTGTCGGCATCGACGACAAAAACCGCCCTTGTGCCCTGTCGCCTGCGCCCGTCGTCCAGGCCAACCCCGCCGCCCGCGTAGGTGATTTGGTCAGGGAAGGCGACATCGTCCGCATCAAAGTCGGCATGTGGGACATCAAGAAAAACGGCGGCTTCGGCATGCTTGCCAGCGAACCCGAAATCCCCGTCTTCGCCCTCGGCCAGCACCTCAACCAATTTAGCGTGCCGCAGGTCGGCGACGTGCTCAAAGGCCGTCTGAAACGCCACAACAACGGCCAATGGCTCTTAACCGACATCGACATCCTCTATCCCGAAACCGAACAATAAAAGGGCAGAGCGGCCGTCTGAAAAGCACCATCCGCCGATAGAAGGACAAAACCCTTTCTGATACACTTCGCGCCATCGCATCCTGCCTGCGGTGGCGTTTTTACCGTCGGCACACGCCCGCCAAACAACATAGATAAAGCTTTCAGACGGCCTCCGCAGCAGGAGCAAGCAGCGAAAGGCCGTCTGAAAGCGAAGTGAAAACCCGTTTCGCACAAGGAAACCCCATGTCTTTCGCATTCTTTTTTCCCGGACAAGGCTCGCAAAGCCTCAACATGATGGACGGCTTCGACGGCGCCCCCGCCGTGCGCCAAACCTTCGACGAAGCCTCCGCCGCCCTCGGCCAAGACCTGTGGGCGATGATGAACGGCAGCGATGCCGAACTCATCGGCCAAACCGTCAACACCCAGCCCCTGATGCTCGCCGCAGGCATCGCCGCCTACCGCGCCTATCTCGCCGCAGGCGGCAAAGCACCGCAGGCCGTAGCCGGACACAGCCTCGGCGAATACAGCGCACTGGTTGCCGCCGGCGCGCTCGATTTTGCCGACGCCGTCCGCCTCGTGCGCCTGCGTGCCGAGCTTATGCAAAACGCCGTGCCGCAGGGCGTCGGCGCGATGGCCGCCATCCTCGGCCTTGAAGACGCGCAGGTCGAAGCAATCTGCGCCGCCGCCGCGCAGGGCGAAGTCGTCGAAGCCGTCAACTACAACTCGCCCGGCCAAATCGTGATTGCCGGACACGCCGCCGCAGTCGAACGCGCCATGGCCGCCTCCAAAGAAGCGGGTGCCAAACGCGCCCTGCCGCTGCCCGTGTCCGTCCCCTCACATTGCAGCCTGATGAAGCCCGCTGCGGAAAAGCTGGCCGCAGCCCTTGAAAGCGTCTCCGTGGCCGCGCCGAAAATCCGCGTTATCCACAACGCCGATGTCGCCGCCCACAGCGATCCCGCCCAAATCAAAGACGCCCTCGTGCGCCAGCTTTACAGCCCCGTGCGCTGGACGGAAACCGTCAACCTGCTCGTTTCAGACGGCCTCGCCGAATCCGCCGAATGCGGGCCGGGCAAAGTGCTCGCAGGCTTGGCCAAACGCATCAACAAAGACGCCGTCTGCACCGCCCTCACCGGCAGCGCCCAAGTCGAAGCCTTTATCGCCGCCCATTCTTAAAGAGACAAAAGGCCGTCTGAAACACGTTCAGATGGCCTCACGCTTTCCACCCGACCATTACAGGAGAACGCACCATGAACGCCATCCACATCATCATCACCGCCCTTGTCGGTTTCGTCTTCGGCTTTATCGCCGCCCGCTTCGCCCTGCGCGGCGGCAAAGGCGAACAGGAAAAACTCCAAACCGAACTTGACGCCGTGCAGCAGGCATTCGATGCCTACCGCAGCCGCGTCGACCGCCATTTCGCCGACACCGCCGACGCCGTCGACGAACTCAACCGCAGCTACCAAAACGTTATCCGCCACCTCAGCGGCGGCGCGCAAAACCTGATGGGCGAAGCCGCCCTGCGCGAGCAACTGGAAAGACGCGGCGGCAAAACCGTCACCGTCGGCTATCTCGCCGAAGAGGGCGGACAAAATGCCGCAACGGCCGAGCCGCAGCCGCCCCGCCAAGAAGAGAGGCCGTCTGAAAACCCCGAAGCCGACACCGAACCGCAAACACAGCCCGCACAAAACCCCGCAGACGAAACTGCGCAGGCCGAAGCACAGGAGAGGCCGTCTGAAAACAGCGGAGCCGAAGCGCCCGCAGCGCAGGAAAACGGCACGCAAAACGACGGTAAAACCCCCGCCTGAAACCGGCGCGCCCGTTCCGAGCTTCTTTTCCACAACGTTCAGACGGCCTGTATAATGCAGGCCGTCTGAAACCACCGTTTCAAGCATTTTTCAACAAGGAAAACACAATGTCCAAACAACTCATCCTCGTACTCAACTGCGGCTCTTCCTCCCTCAAAGGCGCCGTTATCGACAACCAAAGCGGCGACGTCCTTTTAAGCTGCCTCGGCGAAAAACTCACCACCCCCGACGCCTACATCACCTTCAAGAAAGACGGTCAAAAACACAAAGTCGAACTGGCAGACCGCCACGACCACACCGGCGCCGTCGGCGCCCTGCTCGACGAGTTGAAAAAATACGGCCTCGATGCCGACGTGAAAGCCATCGGCCACCGCGTCGTCCACGGTGGCGAAAAATACAGCGCCTCCGTCCTGATCGACGACGAAGTCATTGCCCAGCTCGAAGCCTGCATCCCGCTCGCCCCCCTGCACAACCCCGCCAACCTCACCGGCATCCGCGCCGCCCAAGCCATCTTCGCCGGCCTGCCCAACGTCGCCGTGTTCGACACCGCCTTCCACCAAACCATGCCCGAGCGCGCCTACACCTACGCTGTGCCCCGCGCCCTCTACAAAAACTACGCCTTCCGCCGCTACGGCTTCCACGGCACCAGCTTCCGCTTCGTCGCCCCCGAAGCCGCCCGCATCATCGGCAAAGACATCCAAAACAGCCGCCTCATCATCGCCCATCTCGGCAACGGCGCGTCCATCACCGCCGTCAAAAACGGCGAATCGCAAGACACCAGCATGGGTTTCACCCCCCTCGAAGGCCTCGTCATGGGTACACGCAGCGGCGATGTCGACGCCAGCGTCTTCCCCTTTATGGCCGCCAACGCGGGCATGAGCGTCGAAGAAGTGGCCGACCTCCTGAACAAAAAATCCGGCCTGCTCGGCCTGTCCGAACTCTCCAACGACTGCCGCGTCGTTGAAGAAGCCGCTGCCGAAGGCCACGAAGGCGCCAAGCTGGCGATGGACGTCATGACCTACCGCCTGGCCAAATACATCGCCTCCATGGCCGTTGCCACCGGCGGCATCGACGCGCTGGTGTTCACCGGCGGCATCGGCGAAAACTCCGACGTCGTCCGTGCCAAAACCGTCGCCCACCTCGGCTTCCTCGGCCTGCACATCGACGATGCCGCCAACACCGACGTGCGCTTCGGCAAAGAAGGCATTATCAGCCCTCAAGGCCAAACGCCCGCCGTCGTCGTCGTGCCGACCAACGAAGAACTCATGATCGCCCACGACACCGCCGCCCTCTCCGGCCTGTAAACCGCGCAAGCACACAGAGGCCGTCTGAAAAGCCCGAACCGCCGCTTTCAGACGGCCTCTCACACATCCCCGACAGCAAAAAAGGAAATCCCATGTCTTTGCAGCAAACCATCGAAACCGCCTTTGAAAACCGCGCCGACATCAGCCCCGCCACCGCATCCGCCGAAGTGAAACAGGCCGTTGAAGAAACCCTGCGCCTGCTCGATTCCGGCGAATTGCGCGTTGCCGAGCGCCTCGGCGTCGGCCAATGGAAAGTCAACGAGTGGGCGAAAAAAGCCGTCTTGCTCTCCTTCCGCATCGCCGACAACGAAATCCTGAATGACGGCGTGAACAAATATTTCGACAAAGTGCCCACCAAATTCACCGACTGGAGCGAAGAAGAATTCCGCGCTGCGGGTTTCCGCGCCGTACCCGGCGCCGTTGCCCGTCGCGGCAGCTTTGTCGGCAAAAACGTCGTATTGATGCCCTCTTATGTCAACATCGGCGCCTACGTTGACGAAGGCGCGATGGTCGATACTTGGGCGACCGTCGGCTCGTGCGCCCAAATCGGCAAAAACGTACACCTGAGCGGCGGCGTCGGCATCGGCGGCGTGCTCGAACCCTTGCAAGCCTCGCCCACCATCATCGAAGACAACTGCTTCATCGGTGCGCGCTCGGAAATCGTCGAAGGCGTGATTGTCGAAGAAGGCAGCGTGATTTCCATGGGCGTGTTCATCGGCCAGTCCACCAAAATCCTCGACCGCGAAACAGGCGAAATCCACCAAGGCCGCGTGCCCGCAGGCTCGGTAGTCGTCTCCGGCTCGATGCCCTCCAAAGACGGCTCGCACAGCCTCTATTGCGCCGTTATCGTGAAAAAAGTCGACGCGCAAACCCGCGCCAAAACCAGCGTCAACGAACTTTTGCGCGGCATTTGAGCGTAACCGCGCGGATTTTGTCTGCACAAAGCAAAGGCCGTCTGAAAACCTGTTTGCAGGCTTTCAGACGGCCTTTTTGTGTCTACACGCGTTCCTTGCCATTGGGGAGCACGCGCTTTCGAGGCCGTCTGAAACCCGTTTCGGTTACGCCGAAACTTCGTTTTCAGACGGCCTTTGCCACCAGCTCCGCTATTTTTTCGCTCGCACCCCGATGCCGCGCGACAAAGTCGGCGGCGCGGGCGGCAAAGCGGGCGCGTTCGGCTTCGCTTTCGAGCCACTGCCGCGCCGTGTCCAGCCATTCTTCCGCGTCCGCCACCTGATGCGCCGCGCCCGCAGCCTGCGCTTCGGCGCAGACGGCGGCGAAGTTGTAGGTGGAAAAACCGAACATCACCGGCTTGCCGCAGGCCATCGGCTCGATGGGGTTTTGGCAGCCGCTGTCCACCAGACTGCCGCCGACAAATACCGCATCGGCCATCGCGTAATAGGCGTAAAGCTCGCCCATGCTGTCGCCTATCCATACCTGCGTGTCGGCGGCTATCGCTTGGCCGTTGCTGCGCCGCTGTGTGCGGAAACCGAGCGACAAGGCCGTCTGAAACGCGTCATCGAAGCGTTCGGGATGGCGCGGCACGACAACCAGCAGCGCATCGCCGCGGTATTCCCGCCACGCGCGCAGCAGCAAAGCCGCTTCGTCTTCGCCGTGGTAAAAACGCGTGCTGCCGCACACCAGTACCTTGCGCCCGCCCGCCAGTGCGCGGAACTGTGCGCCCAAGGCGAGCTGATCGGGCGGCGGCGCGATGTCGTATTTGGTATTGCCGCACACCACAGGATCGGCCGCGCCGAGGTTTTTCAGACGGCCTGCATCGGCCGTGCTCTGCGCGTAGCAGCCCGCAAGCGATTGCAGCGCGGGGCGGATGAGGGCGGCGGCTTTTTGGTAGCCGCGCAGCGATTTTTCCGACAGGCGGGCGTTGGCGAGAAACAGCGGAACGCCTTGCGCGGCGCAGGCGGCGGCCAGATGCGGCCAGATTTCCGTTTCCATCAGAATGCCCAAGCGCGGCCGGTGTTCGGCAAGAAACCGCGCGACATATTCGGGCTTGTCGTAGGGCAGATAGCGGCACTGCGCGTCGGGATACAGGCTTTCGGCGGCGGCGCGGCCGGTGGGCGTCATTTGTGTCAGCAGCAGCGGCGCGTCGGGAAACCGGCGGCGCAGCGCGGCCAGCAGCGGCGCGGCGGCGCGGGTTTCGCCGACCGACACCGCGTGCAGCCAAATCGGATGCTGCACGGGCGCGGGATGTGGCGCGCCGAAGCGTTCGCCCCAGTGTTCGAGATAGGCGGGATTTTTGCGCGCGCGGCGGCGCAGATAGCGGCGGATCAGCGGCGGCGCGATGCGCCACAGGCTGCGGTAGAGAAAGGGGAGCAACATAAAAAGAGGCCGTCTGAAAGTGTAGTTTCAACGAAGTTAAAAAGCGTATTGTAGCTTTTAATTTCATTGAAGCTGCGCTTTCAGACGGTCTTTCGCTTAAACGGTTTTGCCGCAGACCAAATCCGTCTGCGGCTTCGGCAGTGTGTAAAAGGGTGGGGCGGAGGGCGGGAAAAAGGCCGTCTGAAACGGTGTTCAGACGGCCTTCTTGATGCTGCCGCTCAGGCTTGTGCCGCGCTGTCGGCTTCGTCGTCGTTGCCCGCTTCGGCTGCGGGCTTGGGCGCGCCGCGCACGTTTTTGTTTTTCTCTTTGTGTTTGATGAGGGCTCTGTCGAGTTTGTCCATCATGGCGTCGATGGCGGCGTACATGTTTTCCTGATCGACGGTTTCGACGTGGAGGGTTTTGCCGGAGAGGTGGGCGTCGGCCTCGGCTTTGTTGTTGAGTTTGTCCAGCGAGAGGGTGACGGTAACGGATATCAGGTTGCCTGCGTGGCGGCTGATACGGTTGAGCTTGAGCGCGACGTGTTCTCTGACGGCTTCGCTGACGTCGAAATTCAAACCGGTGATTTTCAAGTTCATAGTCTTACTCCTTCGTTGGGGTTGAGGCCGTCTGAAAGGTTCAGGCGGCACGGAAAAACTATATCTTGCGCTGGTGTGCCGGTGCGATGCCCAAGCTTTCGCGGTATTTGGCGACGGTGCGGCGGGCGATGTCTATGCCTTGCAGTTTGAGCAGTTTGGATAGGGCTTCGTCGGAATGGGGGTTGGTTTTGTCTTCGTTTTCTATCAGTTGCGCCAGTACGGCTTTGACGGCTCTCTGGCTGGTGCCTTCCTGCCCGTCTTCGGCGTTGACGGCCTGTGTGAAGAAATAGCGTAACGCAAACAGGCCGCGCGGGCAAGCGAGATATTTGTTGCCGGCGGCGCGGGAAACGGTGCTTTCGGCCAGCCCCAAATCGGCGGCGGCGTCTTTGAGCAGCATGGGAGTGAGGCCGATTTCGCCGAAGACGAAGAAGTCTTCCTGATGGGCGACGATGTATTCGGCCAGGCGCACGACGGTGCTTTTGCGCAATTCGAGGCTGTCGATTTTCTGTTTGGCTTCCTGGATTTTTTCGCGCCACACTTCGTCTATGCCTTCTTCTTTGAGGGCGTCGGCCAGTTCTTCGTTGAGGGCGATGTGCGGCCAGGCAGCTTCGTTACCGACTACTTCCCAGCCGTTTTCGCCTTCGCGCACGAAGACGTCGGGCTGGATGAAGGCGGTGGGTTCGGCGGCGGCGAAGCCGTAGGCGGGATAGGGGTTGAGGCTGCCGATGAGGTCAAGGGCGGATTCGATGATGTCGCTTGTGTAGTCGGGCAGGGCTTTTTTGAATTTTTCGACGTTGCGGCTGCTGCTGCGGTTGAGTTCGTCGAGAAAGCGGCTGACGATTTGTCCGGCGCACTGGCGCGAGGGGCTGGCGGGCAGGCGTTGCAGTTGCAGCATGAGGGATTCGCGCAAATCGGCGGCGCCGACGCCGGGGGGATCGAAGTTTTGCAGGTGGTCGATGGCGGTTTGGATGTCGTCTTCGTCGAGCATCCATTCGAGGGGGGTGTGTTCGACGATTTCTTCGGGGGTGTCGGTGAGGTAGCCCTGGTCGTCGAGAAAGTCGATGACGATGTGGACGTGGGCGGCTTCTTCTTCCGACAGGGGGTGTTCGCAGACCTGTTTGTGCAGGTAGCGGTTGAAGTCTTCTTCGTCGGCAACGGTTGCCCATACGTCTTCGGCTTCGTCGCCGCCAATTTGGTTGCGGGAGGAGACGGCGGCGGAGAGGTGCTGCGGTTCGAGACGGCCATCGTCGGCGGGTTCGCGCCTTTCGAGCAGGGGGTTGTCCTGCAACCAGTCGTCTACTTCGCGTTCGAGTTCGAGCCCCGACATCTGCAAAACGCGCAGCGACTGCTGCAAGCCCTGGTTGAGCTGCTGCGTCTGTTTGAGTTTGAGATGGAAGGATTGTCCGCCCATAATGCTTTGTTTTCGTTGTTTTAATAATGGAAGTTTTCGCCGAGGTAGACGGCGCGCACCTGTTCGTTTTCCACCAGTTCTTGCGGACGGCCGGTGGCCAGCACCGCGCCGTCGCTGATGATGAAGGCTCTGTCGCAGATGCGCAGGGTTTCGCGCACGTTGTGGTCGGTAATCAACACGCCGATGCCGCGCGATTTGAGAAAACCGATGATTTTCTGGATGTCGATCACGGCAATCGGATCGACGCCGGCAAAGGGTTCGTCCAGCAGGATGAAGCGCGGCTGCATGGCCAGCACGCGGGCGATTTCGACGCGCCGCCGCTCGCCGCCGGAGAGGGCGGGGGCGGGGCTGTGGCGCAGGCGTTCGATGTTGAGGTCGGAGAGGAGGCGTTCGAGTTCGCCGTCGATGCGGCTTTTGTCTTTGATGCTGATTTCGAGGATGGCGCGGATGTTTTGTTCCACGGTCATTTTGCGGAAAATCGACGCTTCCTGCGGCAGGTAGCCCACGCCCATGCGCGCGCGTTCGTGTATCGGCAGATGGCGCAGCTCGCGCCCGTCCAGCGTGATGCTGCCCGCGTCGGCGGCAATCAGGCCGACGATCATATAGAAACTGGTGGTTTTGCCCGCGCCGTTGGGGCCGAGCAGGCCGACGACTTCGCCGCTTTCGATGTCGAGCGAGAAATCTTTGACGACTTGGCGTTTTTTGAAGGTTTTTTGCAGGTTGCGGGCAACCAGGCGGCTGTTTTCTGCTGACATATTTTGACGGGTGTTTTTTTATGATGTTTCTTTATTGTACTGTGTTTTCAGGCCGTCTGAAAACCTGCGGCGGCTTTTCAGACGGCCTCTGCGGATTGGTCTATAATTCCGTTTTTTCCCCGTTTACCAAGGATATTCTGTCATGAAACTGCTCGTTATCGGCGGCGGCGGCCGCGAACACGCGCTGGCGTGGAAGCTGGCGCAGTCGCCCGATGTGGAAACCGTTTTCGTCGCACCCGGCAATGCGGGTACGGCCGTCGAGCCAAAGCTGCGCAATGTGCCGCTCCTGCCGCACGCGGGGCTGATTGCCTTTTGCCGCGCCGAAAAAATCGCCTTTACCGTTGTCGGCCCGGAAGCGCCGCTGGCGGCGGGCATCGTCGACGATTTCCGCGCCGCCGGACTGCCCGTGTTCGGCCCCACCCGCGCCGCCGCGCAGCTCGAAAGCTCGAAAGACTTTGCCAAAGCCTTTATGCAGCGCCACGGCATTCCCACCGCGCAGTACCAAACCTTTGCCGATGCTGAAGCGGCGCATGCCTACATCCGCGAAAAAGGCGCGCCCATCGTGATTAAGGCCGACGGTTTGGCGGCGGGCAAGGGCGTGATTGTCGCCATGAACGAAGACGAAGCGCACGCCGCCGTGGACGATATGCTGCTGGGCAACAAAATGGGCGACGCGGGCGCGCGGGTTGTGATTGAAGATTTCCTGCGCGGCGAGGAAGCCAGCTTTATTGTGATGGCCGACGGCGACAACGTGCTGCCGATGGCCACCAGCCAAGACCACAAACGCCTGCTCGACGGCGACCTCGGCCCGAACACCGGCGGCATGGGTGCGTACAGCCCCGCGCCCGTCGTCACGCCCGAAGTGCACCGCCGTGTGATGGACGAAATCATCCTGCCCACCGTGCGCGGCATGAAGGAAGACGGCATTCCGTTTACCGGCTTTTTATACGCCGGGCTGATGATCGACGAAACCGGCGCGCCCTTTGTTATCGAGTTCAACTGCCGCTTCGGCGACCCCGAAACCCAGCCGGTGATGAGCCGACTCGACAGCGACTTCGCCGCTCTTGTGCAGGCGGGCATCGAAGGCCGTCTGAACGAAGCGTCGGCCGAATGGAAGCCGCAAACCGCCGTCGGCGTCGTCCTTGCCGCCGCAGGCTATCCCGACAGCCCGCGCAAACGCGACATCATCGAAGGCATAGACGAAGCCAACGAAACCGGCAAAGTCTTCCACGCGGGCACGGCCTTTGCCGAAGGTGGGCGCACCGCCACCAACGGCGGCCGCGTCCTCTGCGTCGTCGGCCTCGGCGACAGCGTGGAAGAAGCGCAGCAAACGGCCTACCGCGCCGTGGAAAAAATCCGCTTCGAGGGCATGCAGTACCGCAAAGACATTGCCGATAAGGCCGTCAAACGCTGATTAAGCGTACAAGGCCGTCTGAAAGCGCCGCCCAAGCTCTGCACCGTTTTTCAGACGGCCTCTTTTCCACATCTCCCGCGCCGCAGGCCGTCTGAAAGACGTGCGGCGCCGTTTTCCCGCAAGGAGCGCCATGCATATCCGCGATCTCTCCCGCATCCGCCACAACACCAAAATCATCGCCACCCTCGGCCCCGCCAGTTGCAATGTCAAGTTGCTGCGCGACATGATTGCCGCAGGCGGCCTGAACATCGTCCGCCTCAATTTCAGCCACGGCACGCCCGAAAGCCACCGCGCCGCCGCCGAAACCGTGCGCGAAGCCGCGCGGCAGGCCGGGCAGGAAGTCGCCCTGATGGCCGATTTGCAGGGGCCGAAAATCCGCATTGGCAAAATCGCGGGCGGCGGCCTCGACGTGCGCACGGGCGATATGCTGGTGTTCGACGCCGCCTATGAAGGCGAAGGCGGCCGCGAACGCATCGGCCTCGACTACCGCGAACTGCCCGACGACGTGCAGCCGGGTGACGTCCTCCTGCTCGACGACGGCCTGCTCGCGCTGACCGTGGATTCCGTGTCCGGCAGCGAAATCCGCGCCGTCGCCGAAAACGCCCGCTTCCTCAAAAGCGGCAAAGGCATCAACAAACGCGGCGGCGGCCTCAGCGCCGGTTCGTTCACCGAAAAAGACTTCCGCGACCTCAACACCGCCCTCGACATCGGCTGCGACTATCTGGCCGTCAGCTTCGTCAAAAACGCCGAAGACATGAAAATCGCCCGCGACCTCGCCGCCGCAGGCGGGAAGGGCGGCCTGCCTCCCGGGCTGGTTGCCAAAATCGAGCGCATCGAAGCCGTGCGCAACCTCGACAGCATCATCGAAGCTTCAGACGGCATCATGGTGGCGCGCGGCGATTTGGCCGTGGAAGTGGGCAACGCCGCCGTGCCCGCCCTGCAAAAACGCATGATCCGCCGCGCCCGCGAGCTGCGTCGTTTCAGCATCACCGCCACGCAGATGATGGAATCGATGATTACCAACCCCGTTCCCACCCGCGCCGAAGTCAGCGACGTCGCCAATGCTGTGCTCGACGGCACGGACGCGGTGATGTGTTCCGCCGAAACCGCCGTCGGCGCCTACCCCTTTGAAACCGTGCGCCAAATGGCCGCCATCTGCGCCGCCGCCGAAAAAGAGCAGGACTCCCTCATCGGCACGGTAGACGATTTCGACGACAGCCGCCGCACCGACCACGCCATAGCAGGCGGCGCGGTGCACGTCGCCCGCGAAGTAGACGCCAAAGCCATCGTCACCCTTACCGAAAGCGGCACAACCGCCTTCCAAATCAGCCGCTACGGCATCCAAATCCCCATCTATGCCCTCACACCGCACCCCGCCGCCCAGCGCCGCATGGCCATGTACCGCGGCGTGCGCCCCCTGCATCTGCAAACCAGCCTCCACCGCGACACCGCACTCGAACAGGTCGAAGCCGAACTCGTCAAACTCGGCATCCTCAAAAGCGGCGAGCGCTACATCATCACCAGCGGCACCAAAATGCGCGAATCGGGCAGTACCGACACCCTGCAAATCATGTGCGCCAAATAAAGCGGGCGGGGCAGGGGGTGGCCGTCTGAAAAAGTTTCGGCTTTCAGACGGCCTATCCCTTATAATGCCCGCCCGCTTGCATACGCTTTTCAGACGGCCTCCCATCTTCCATGAAGTCCGTCTGAAAACCATAGGAATCCGACACATGAAATTCATCGACGAAGCCAAAATCGAAGTGGCCGCAGGACGCGGCGGCAACGGCGCAACCAGTTTCCGCCGCGAAAAATTCGTACCGCGCGGCGGCCCCGACGGCGGCGACGGCGGACGCGGCGGCAGCGTGTACGCCGAAGCCGACGAAAACACCAACACCCTCGTCGAATACCGCTTCGTCAAACGCTACCAGGCCAAAAACGGTGAAAAAGGCCACGGTTCCGACCGCTACGGCGCAGGCGCAGACGACATCGTGCTCAAAATGCCCGTCGGCACCCTTATCCGCGACCTCGATACCGACGAAATCGTCGCCGACCTCACCCACCACGGTCAGCGCGTCTGCCTCGCGCGTGGCGGCAAAGGCGGCCTCGGCAACATCCACTTCAAATCCTCCGTCAACCGCGCCCCCAAACAATCCACCCCCGGCGAAGAAGGCGAAGCCCGCTCGCTGATGCTCGAACTCAAAGTGCTGGCCGACGTCGGCCTGCTCGGCATGCCCAACGCCGGCAAATCCACCCTGATTACCGCCGTATCCGCCGCCCGCCCCAAAATCGCCGACTACCCCTTTACCACGCTGCACCCCAATCTTGGCGTGGTGCGCATCGACGAAAACCACAGCTTCGTGATGGCCGACATCCCCGGCCTGATTGAAGGCGCGGCCGAAGGTGCAGGCTTGGGACACCGTTTCCTCAAACACCTCTCGCGCACCGGCCTTTTGCTGCACGTGGTCGACCTCGCCCCCTTTGACGAAGCAACCGACCCCGCCGCCGAAGCCCTCGCCATCGTTCACGAGCTGAAAAAATACGACGAAGAACTGTTCGACAAACCGCGCTGGCTGGTGCTCAACAAACTCGATATGCTGGGCGAAGAAGAAGCCCAAGAACGCGCCGCCGCCTTTCTCGAAGCCATCGGCTGGGACTATCCCGAACCCGACGACCGCTTCGGCTTCGACATGACTACCCCGCGCCTCTTTAAAATCAGCGCCTTAACCCATCAGGGTACGCAAAACCTGGTGCACCAAATCGGCCAATACCTCACCGAAAAAAAACGCCTTGCCGCCGAAGCCGAAGCCGCCGAAAAAGTCGCTGCCGACATCGCCGCCGCACAGCCGCAGACGGATACTTCGGTGTTGAAGGCGGAGTGAACAACGGCAAAGGCCGTCTGAAAGGTTTTCAGACGGCCTTATGCCCGACAGCCACGCAAGGACAAACATGATTACGCCCGAACAAATCCAAGCCCTCAAGCGCAAACAAGACACCCTGCAAAGCCTCTACCGCGCATGGATGGCCGAAAAGCGCAAATACACATCGGTGTATGTCGGCGACGAGTACGGCAATATTGTGGAATTACAGCCGGACGGTACGGAAAAGATAGTCGAATATGCAAAACACCCGTCCTAAGGCAGTGTTTTACTGCGGCACCAACGGCGCGGAAAAATCAACGCTGCGCCGTCTGAATCAGGACGACGTGTCCGTCGTGATCGATTCAGACCGCATTGCTGCCGAACTGAATCCCGCCAATCCGCGTGCGGCCGATATGGAGGCAGGTAAAAAGGCGCTGCGTCTGTTCCGTCAGGCTATCGAAAGCCGCACCTCTTTTTCACTGGAATCCACTTTGGTCGGCGTTTCGTCGCTAAAAAGGATGCAGACCGCCAAAGCGGCCGGGTTCCATATCATTTTGAACTATATCGGCCTGTCTTCTCCCGAACTGAACGTCTGCCGCGTAGAAGAACGCGTCCGCAACGGCGGCCACCGGATCGATCCCGGTTTGATCCGCAAACGATTTAGCGAAAGCCTGCGCAATCTGCAAACCGCTGTCGGATATGCCGACGAATGTTTTATCTTTGATAACACATGGTTTGAGCCGGTGTTGCAACTGTGGATTAGCGGCACGCACTATTTGAAACGCGAAAGGCCGTCTGAATGGATACGGCCGATAGAACAAGCCATATTGGCGAGAAAATTGATATTTGAAGATTTTCTGCCTGCCGACGGACATTAGATTTTCCATCATCCAACATAAAACCCATGCTAAACCTCTACAACACCCTTACCCGCCAAAAAGAAGCCTTTTCCCCCATCGACCCGAAAAACGTGCGCATGTACGTGTGCGGCATGACGGTTTACGACTACTGCCATCTCGGCCATGCCCGCGTGATGGTGGTGTTTGACATGATTGCCCGCTGGCTGCGCGAGTGCGGCTATCCGCTCACTTATGTGCGCAACATCACCGACATCGACGACAAAATCATCGCCCGCGCAGCGGAAAACGGCGAAACCATCGGCGATTTGACCGCGCGTTTTATCGCGGCGATGCACGAAGATGCCGACGCGCTGGGCGTGCTGCGCCCCGATCTCGAGCCGAAAGCCACCGAAAACATCGCCGAGATGGTTGCGATGATTGAAAGCCTGATTGCACGCGGTAAAGCCTATCCGGCGGCCAACGGCGACGTGTATTACGCCGTGCGCGAGTTTGTCGCCTACGGCCAGCTTTCGGGCAAATCGCTCGATGATCTGCGCGCGGGCGAACGCGTGGAAGTGGACGGTTTCAAACGCGACCCGCTGGATTTCGTGTTGTGGAAGGCAGCTAAAGCGGGCGAACCGGCGTGGGAAAGCCCGTGGGGGCAGGGCCGTCCGGGCTGGCACATCGAATGCTCGGCCATGAGCGAAAAACTGTTCGGCGACACATTCGACATTCACGGTGGCGGCGCGGATTTGCAGTTCCCCCACCATGAAAACGAAATCGCCCAAAGCGTCGGCGCAAGCGGGCATACCTGCGGCCACGACCATGCGGTAACGCACCACGGCAAACCCGTTGCCAGCCATGTGAAATACTGGCTGCACAACGGTTTTATCCGCGTGGACGGCGAAAAAATGTCCAAATCGCTGGGCAACTTCTTCACCATCCGCGACGTATTGAAACAATACGACCCCGAAGTCGTGCGCTTTTTCATCCTGCGCGCCCACTACCGCAGCCCGCTGAACTATTCCGACGCGCATCTTGACGATGCCAAAGGCGCACTCACCCGCCTTTACACCGCGCTCAAACACACGCCGTCGGCCGAATTTGCCTTAAGCGAAAACGCCAACGACTACACGCGCCGCTTCTACGCCGCGATGAACGACGACTTCGGCACGGTCGAAGCCGTAGCCGTATTGTTTGAACTCGCGGGCGAAGTGAACAAAACCCAATCGGCCGAACTGGCCGGCTGCCTGAAAGCCTTGGGCGGCATCATCGGCCTGTTGCAGCGCGACCCGACCGAATTTTTACAAGGCGGCGCAGTTTCAGACGGCCTCTCAAATGAAGAAGTCGAAGCCCTCATCGCCCAACGTCGCCAAGCCCGCGCGGACAAAAACTGGGCGGAATCCGACCGCATCCGCGACCTGCTCACCGCGCAAAACATCATCCTCGAAGACGGCGCGGGCGGCACAAGCTGGCGGCGCGGTTAAATCAGCGTTTGGCAAAAAGGCCGTCTGAAACCTGCTTTTAAGGTTTCAGACGGCCTTTTTGTTGAGCAGAATGCGGGGCAGGGCGCTTGTGCCTGCATCATCGGCAGAGGCCGTCTGAAAAACCCATGCCTTTCAGACGGCCTTTCCCGTTTTCAGACGGCCTCAATCCTCATATTTCGTACTATGCGACCACTCGTCCCACGCCGCCATTTCCGCTGTCACTTTGCCCATTTTGCGCTCCATCGCCACGAAGCTGTCGGCGCCCAGATAGATGCGTTTGGGCGGGTTGTCGGCGGCGGCGAGCGCGATTAGGGCGCGGGCGGCTTTGGCGGGGTCGCCGCTTTGGTTCAGGCGGCGGTAGTTTTCTTCGTATTGGCGCACGCTGGTGTAGTCGGCGATCGGCTGTTGCGGGAAGCGTGCGGAGCCGCCGAGAAACGAAGTGCGCAGTCCGCTGTGGCAGACGGCGGTGGCGCGCACGTTGAAATCGCGCCCTTCGTCGTCCACGGCTTCGGTGAGCATGATGACGGCGGCTTTGCTGGCGCTGTAAATCGCTTGGCCGGGGTCGGTAACGCTGCCTGAAATGGACGAAATATTGAGAAAACGCCCGCTCTTTTGCGCGCGGTAAACGGGCATCACGGCGCGGATGACGTTCATCATGCCGAAGACGTTGATGTCAAAATTGGCGCGGATTTCGGCATCGGACAGCTCTTCAATCGCGCCGACGAGAATGTAGCCCGCGTTGTTGACGGTTACGTCGATGCGCCCGAAGCGTTCGGTGATGGCGGCGATGCCGCGGCGGATGTCGGCTTCATCGGTGAGCGCCATGGTGAGCGCGAGCAGGTTTTCGTTGTCGCCGACTTCGGCGCGCAGTTTGTCGGCATTGCGCGTGGTGGTGGCGACGCGGTGTCCTGCGGCGAGCAGGGCTTTGACGAGTGCGAGTCCGAGACCGCCGGACGCGCCGGTTACGAGCCAGACTTGGGATGGGTTTTGGGGATTCCTTTCGGGGTTGGGGTTGAAAAGGGTTTCAGGCTGCCTTTGAGGCCGTCTGAAATTTGTCGGGCAACTGCGTTCCCTCTCCCGCTCGCGGGGGAGGGCTAGGGTGGGGGCTTATGCCGCTTCGGCAATGTTTGCAGGGTTTCTACGCAAAGCACTTCTGCGAACTGCCACCCCCACCCCGACCCTCCCCCGCGCGGCGCTGTACAGACCGGATACATAGGTAACACCTGTGCGGGGACATGGGTAACAGTTTTTCGGGCAGTTTAGCAGAAGTCGTTCAGGTCAATCCGGCCGAGGCGGTAGAAGCAGAAATAGAC
>NZ_JBKGTW010000009.1:0-62797 GCF_046546535.1 Neisseria sp. WLZKY-1 | reverse complement strand
AGGTTTATTAAGGATCATTTTGCTAGAAAATGAATTTGCAGCAGTAAATTTGTTACTTAGTGCGTTGCTTCTCTGATTTAGCAGTAAATTTGTTACTTACGCCGAAAACGGAGCTCCAACGAAATGAAAACACGCGCAGCCGTTCTGTCACGAGGCGGCGTACGCGTTCTCTGTCGTATGCAAAAAGGCCGTCTGAAAGTTTTTCAGACGGCCTTTTTGCCGCAGGGTAGGGCGCTTGTATAGTGAAACGGGTTCAGGCCGTCTGAATATCAAACCCAGCCCGGTTCGGCTTCCAATTCGACGCCGAAACGCTCCCGAACCTGTCCGCACACTTCGTCGGCGAGGGCGGCAACGTCGGCTGCGGTGGCGCGGCCGGTGTTCACCAGCACCAGCGCCTGTTTATCGTGCACCGCCGCGCCGCCGACGGTGCGGCCTTTCAGGCCGCAGCGGTCGATCAGCCAGCCGGCGGCCAGTTTCACCGAGCCGTCGCCCTGCGGGTAGCGCGGCATATCGGGGAAGGCGGCGGCAAGGCGTCCGGCCCGTTCTGCCACAACGACGGGGTTTTTGAAGAAGCTGCCGACATTGCCCTGCACCTGCGGGTCGGGCAGTTTGGCGCGGCGGATGCGGCAGACGGCTTGGGCGACGTCGGCGGCACAGGGAGGGCGGCCGCCGCAGATTTCCGCCAGCACGGCGGCCAAATCACCGTAGCCCGTTTTCGCCTCGAAGCGCTCGGACAGGGCGAAGGTGACGGCGGTAATGACGTAGCGGCCGCGGCCTTCCTGCTTGAACAGGCTGTCGCGGTAGGCGAAGCGGCATTGCGCATTGTCCAGCGTGACGAAGCGGCCGGTGTCGAGATCAAAACAGCGCACCGAGCGGATCAGGTCTTTCACTTCGACGCCGTAGGCGCCGATGTTCTGCACGGGCGCGGCGCCGACCGTGCCGGGTATCAGGCTGAGGTTTTCCAGCCCGTTCAGGCCGAGGGCGACAGTGTGCCGCACGAAGTCGTGCCAGATTTCGCCCGCCTGCGCTTCGACAAGCACGGTGCCGTCGGAACGGGCGGTTTCGCGGATGCCTTTTGCCGCCATTTTCACCACTAGGCCGGGATAGTCGCCGCGCAGCAGGATGTTGCTGCCGCCACCCAGCCACAGCACCTTGGCGCGGTTAAAGCAGGGCAGGGCGCACACGTCGGGCAGGGCGGCGGCATCGTCCAGCTCGACAAAAAAACGCGCCCGTGCGTTCAGGCCGAAGGTGTTGAAGGGGCGCAAATCGACGTTTTCGAGTATGTTCATGGCAACAGGCCTTTATCGTTCGACAGGTTTTTGCTGTGTTTTTCCAAGAGCCACACCAACAGCACGGCGGCGGCGGCCAGCGACACGATCAGCGCCGTCCAGAAGCCGTAAATCTTCATATCGGCAAGATTGGCCAGCAGCCAGCCGGGCAGCAGGCCGAAGCCCCAGAAGGCGATGCCGTGCACCAGCATCGGCGCTTTGGTGATTTTGTAGCCGCGCAGGGCGTAGGAAGAAATGCACTGGGTGAAATCGAAAAGTTGGAACAGCGCGGCAAACAGCAGCACGGAAGCGGCCAGCGACAGCACGGCGGCATCGTCGGTGTACATCGACGCCAGCGGCGCGCGCAGCAGCATCAGCAGACTCATCGTGCACAGCGCCAAGCCCAGTCCGAGCACGATGCCGACGCCCGAGATATAACGCGCCCGGCGCCGCTGCCGCCTGCCAAGCGCAAAGCCGACGCGCACGGTAACCGCCGCGCCCAAAGCCTGCGGAATCATGTAGATAATCCCCGTCAGGCTGATCACGACCTGCTGCGCGGCCACATAGTCTTCACCGAATTTGGCAATCAGGAACATGATGAAGGTAAACAGGCTGGCTTCGAGAAAATACGACAGCCCCGACGGCCAGCCCAGCTGCCAAAACTGTTTCTGCGCCGCCCAATCGGGTTTGGAAAAGCCGCCCGCCATGCCGAAGCGGCGGAAATAATCCGCTTTTTTCACATAAAGCCACAAAGCCGCCGCCTGAAACCAGCAAACCAGCATCGTCGCCAGCCCGCAGCCCGCGCCACCCAATTCGGGCATGCCGAATTTCCCGTAAACAAACATATAGTTGAGCGGAACATTCAGCGCCAGAGCCGCCCAACTGATCCACATCAGCGCCTGCGTTTTGTTCAGGCTCGACGTGTAGGCGTGCAGGGCGCGGTGCAGCATCATCGCCGGCATCGCGGGCGCGGTGAACCACATATACTGCGCCAGCATTTTCTCCACCCGCTGCGGCAGGTCGAGATAGGCCAGAAAAGGCGGAACCGCCGCCAGCAGCAACGCCATGCCCGCCATCCCGAGAAACAGGCCGAACCACAAACCCTGCCGCCCCGTTTCGCCGACTTCGGCATATTTTCCTGCGCCGTTGAGCTGCGACACAATCGGATTGAGCGCCGCCATCACCCCCATCCAAGTGATGAACACCGTGGCAAAGGCCGAGCTGCCCAGCGCCACCGCCGCCAGGTCTTCCTTGCCTGCGCCGCCCGCCATCACCGTATCGACAAAGCCTAGCCCCACCGCCGCAATCTGCGCCAGCATCATCGGCCAGGCCAGCACGGCCAGCGCTTTGGCTTCCTTAAAGAAAACGGCGGGGGAGTAACGGTTTGCATCGAGCAGCATAGAGATTCCAAAGTTTCAGACGGCATCAGGGGTGTACTGACATTCGGCTTGCGAGACGGTTTTTTGAGTAAAAAATGCCCGAATGCAAGGAAAAAAGCACAGCAAGGTTGAACACCTGCAGGTATTTTAAAGGCCGTCTGAAAAACAAAACGGTTGCGGAAAAAACACAAGCCGGAGGCATCCGGCAGGGCGCGCATTTTAGCAAACAATGGCGCTGCCGCCGCAAGGTAAAAGACAGAGGCCGTCTGAAAGCCTGCGGTGTTTTTTTCAGACGGCCTCCGTCCGCCGCCATGGCAAACGCAAAAAGGCGGAGTGGTTTTCAGACGGCCTGCAAAAGATTTGGAGCAGAACGGCTTTCAGACGGCCAACACGCCGCGCAAATCTTTTTTCAGCGCCACTTGGCGGTTCGGGTCGGCCAGCTGCGGCGCGTAGAGCAGGAAGCTGTCTTCGGCGCGCTCGTCGGAGGTGTTGATTTTGGCGTAACGCAGGCTGATGGCGTGGCGGTTGAAGATGTCGGCGGTGTCGGCGAGCAGGCCGGGGCGGTTGACGGCGGTGAGGGTGAGGGTATACCAGCCGGGCTGTTCTTCTTCCGCCTGGATGTCGATCAGCGGGGCGATGGGCAGGTGACGGGCGCGGCGGCTGGGAATGCGCCCGGCAGCGGGCGCGGGGGCGGGGCTGCCGTGGAGGAAGGCTGCGAGATCGTGCATCAGCGCGGCTTCGATGCGGCTGCGGTCGGCATCTGTGCTGCCTTCGGGCGGGCGCACGGCGAAGGTGTCGAGCACAAAATCGTGGTCGGTAACAAAGGCGCGCGCAGCGGCGATGTCGAGATTGTGGCGGGCGAGGATGCGGCACAGACCCGAGAAAATGCCGTGTGCGTTGGGCAGATAGGCGGCGATTTGCAGCATGCCGGGGTCGGCGGGGTGGGGGCGGATACGGGCGAAGGGGGCTTCGGGATCGGCGGCGACGGCGGCAGTGTGCCAGAGGATTTCGCTTTCCTGATGGCGCACGAAATAGGCTTCGCCGAGGGCTTTCCACAGGCGGCGGCGCTGTTTTTCGTCGTATCCTGCTTGGGCGAGGGCGGCTGCGGCGGCACTCTGGCGGCGGCCGGTAACGGCTTCGCGGCTGTCGGGATTGCCGGAGAGATGGCGGGAGGCCGTCTGAAAAAGGGTGTGCAAGAGACCCGCTTTCCACGAGTTCCACAGTTTGGGGCTGGTGCCGCGGATGTCGGCAACGGTAAGCAGATACAGGGCGGACAGGCGTTCGGCCGTCTGCACGCGGCGGCAGAAGCGGGCGACGACTTCGGGGTCTTGAATGTCTTCTTTCTGCGCGGTAAGCGACATTAAAAGATGGTTTTCCACCAGCCAGCAGAGCAGGGCGGCATCATCTTGCGGCATGAAGTGGTCAGCGGCAAAACGGCGGGCGTCGGCCACGCCTTCGCGGGAGTGGTCGCCGCCGCGTCCTTTGGCGATGTCGTGGAAGAAGGCGGCGAGGTAGAGAACGTAGGGCTTGGCAAACGCGTGCATCAGGGAAGAGGCGAAAGGCAGCTCGTGCAGGTGCTGCTCCATCGCCAGCCGCCGCATATTGCGCAGGACGGTGAGGATGTGGTCGTCGACGGGGTAGATGTGGAAGAGGTCGTGCTGCAACAGGCCGACGATGTTTTCCCACGCGGGCAGGTAGCGGCCGAGCACGCCGTAGAGGTTGAGAAAACGCATGGTGTGGGTGAGGCCGCTGCCGTAGCGGAAAAAGCCGATAAAGCGGCGGCGGTTGGTTTCGTCGGCGTAAAACGCGGCATCGATATGGCGCGTGGCCGCCCACCAGGCGCGCAGGGTTTTCGGCGCCAATTCGCTCAAATCGCTGCGCGTCTGCAAAATCTCCACAGCGCGGAAAATGTGTTCGGGCTGCCTGCCGAACAGGTTTTTGTCGCGCACGGCCAGCTGGTTGCCGATTTGGTAATAGTCGGCGTCGATGTCGCGCACGATACGCGGCAGCGGCGAATACACGCGGCCGCGCAGCATCGGCAGGATAATGCCGTTGAGCTGCTTTACTGCCTTGGCGGCGCGGTAAAAGCCGCTCATCAGCCGCTCGTTCTTTTTCAGACGGCCTCTGCCGGGCGCATCGGGCATACCGTCTGCCAAACGGTTTTGCAGATCGAAAACCAGCCGGTCTTCTTCGCGTCCGGCCGCCAGATGCAGATCGATGCGGATGGCGGCCAGATTGCGGTGGCTGCGTACCAGAAGTGCGGCTTCGGCGCGCGTGAGGATGCGGCGGCGGAGCAGGGCGGCGATGCCTGCGTCCAGCCCCTGCGCTTTGGCCAGCCACAGCATGGTATGGATGTCGCGCAGCCCGCCGGGGCAGGTTTTCACATTCGGTTCGAGCAGCGTGCCCGCCCCCTGCTGCTTGTCGTGCCGCTGGCGCATTTCCAAAAGTTTGCCTTCGACAAAGGCCGCCGGATTGCGCTGCGCCTCCAAAGCGGCAGTGAAATTTTCCGCCAATCCTTTGTTACCGCAGAGAAAACGCGCTTCGAGAAAGGCCGTGTCGGCGGTCAGATCGTCACGCGCGGCGAAACACAGCTCCGCCGCCGTGCCCGATTTCACGGCGGGCGCCAAACCGATGTCCCACCAAGCCTGTACCAGAGCGGCTATCCGCTCCTGTTGCGCTCCGTCCGGCGCCTCGGCGCAAACCAGCACCAAATCGGTGTCGGAAAACGGATAAACCTCGCCTCGCCCGTAACCGCCTGCCGCCAACAGACAACTACCGCCGTCGGGAAAAAAATGCGCCCACACGCCGCAAACCGCCTGATCGACAGCCAAAGCCCAACGGCTGAAAAATTCTTCGGGACGCCGCCACAGCGCATAGGCATCGGCGGCCTGCTGTTGCTGCCGCCGCAGCCGGGCAGCCGTATCGGAAACAAAATCGGGGTTCATCACGAGAAAGAAGCAAAACAAAGCGGCCTGCCGCCGCAGAAATCAAAATTGCGGAAGCAGGCCTTTTACAAGCGAGGCTTCAATGAAGAGACGTGTCGGGTTTATCGTGAAAGGGGATATTCAAAAAAGCAGCCTTACTCATGCTGCTTTAACGTATACTATAAAAATTTAACATAATATAATTTATGCGAAATTACATTAAATTTCCGTGTTTTTTCAGCCGCTTAACCTTAGCCCGTCTTCTTTTGCAATTTTTGCGTTTCGCAACATTCTACCATTCAACCAATTTTCTTTGAAATATCCTGCCTTTTAAAATCATTGATTTTAAAAGATATTTTTTGACTTTATTTTCGCTTCCTAATTATATTTGCGGCCATTCGGCGGCCTGCTGGCCGCTGGTGCGGATGCGCGCTTGCGCGCACGCACAGCGGCGGCAGGCCGTGACCCCCCCCCTATCTAACAGGGGGGTAAGTTACCAAACGCGGGGCTAAGTGGGTTCCTCGGAAATAATCAAAATGGATATTGAACGCGATTTCGAAACATTCGAACACTACGAACAAGTGATAGTCAGTCCTAAGGGGGAATTACTGACTATCCCGCTTCGTCGTGGCGTTTCTGATACCTCATTTATAGATCAAATAACTTTCCGAATTAATGTTGATTCCCTGTGTCTGTTTGCAAAACAAGCTTTTCTGATTTCTGACGAAAGTTACATAAAAGTAGCTTCCGAACAACTTTGCAAAATCCTCGGCTTCGGCATCGCCTACAAACTCAACCATAGCGGAGGCCGTTTTTACGATCACTGCTATCAGATGGGCGATAAAGATGTTCAATATGGCCGTGTCCATATTGGCGGGCAAAACAATACCTTATTGGTTGAATTGACTGCTACCGGATGCATGGCTGCTAAAACAGGATGGGAAAAGCGCTTATACGATTTCCTTATTAAATGTCACGGGGCAAGGATTACCCGTATTGATTTGGCAAAAGATTTTTTTAATGGCGAATACTCTCCGGAGCAAGCAAAACAAGATCGATTGGACGGCCTTTTTACCCGTCATAGGGCAAAAATGCCCGCCGGTGAATCGGTCGGAACAGATTGGGAATCAGATACCAAAAAAGGCAAAACCTACTATATCGGCTCTCGGGAATCTTCCCGATATGTCCGCGTGTATGAGAAGGGTAAACAACTTGGCGATGAGGACAGCATTTGGACACGTTTTGAAGTCGAATTGAAAGCAAGGGACATCGTAATTCCTTTCGATTCCCTGCTTTATCCGGGCGAATACTTCGGCGGAGCATATCCCATTTGCGAAAAATTCAGCAAATTACCTGTTACAAAACAGGTTGATTCTGCAAAGAAAATTTTAGAAATGACCCTTGAAAAAGGTGTCGAATTTATCAAACGCCAGTGCGGTAAATGGCTGGTTGCCATTGAAGAATCATTGCAGGGCAAAAAAACCAAAGAACAAATTTATGAAATGCTTTCAGATGAGGAAGGAAGGCTTCCTAAACGTCTGAAACCTCATAGATTTGCGGCTGAACTCTATGATTCTTCTAACGATATTCATCAGTTTGATTATGAACAAGAAAAAGATTTCATCATAGATCACTATGGCTATATGCCTAAGGTATCTATTGATGAAAACTTATTCCCTGTAATCAAAGCAAAAAATCAGGCAAGGCAAGACGCATATCGTTTGATCAATGAAATTCAAACGGCAAGTGAAACTGAAAAAGAATTCTTGAAAGATATTATTGATCTTGCTGATGAAGACATAGACAAATGTGAACGAATCTATGGCAAAGACTGGATGAAACATTTTGGCGCTAACGCCTATAAATTCTTCCAATATTTTTTATAGCCATATGGCGGGCTGGCTTTGTGTGCCTGCCGATAACCAAAGGAAAAAACTATGCAATTCCCGATTCAAGTAACAGTAATGGGCGTAAAAAAATTCAACGGCAACATTGACGGCAAAAATTTTGACTATTGCCGAATTGTCGCAGCAACTCCAATGGATGAGAGCCAAGGCAACGCCTTGGGAATGTCTTCCACAGAATACGATTTTGGCGGTTCTGTCAATTTTGATCGATTTAAAGGTATTTCATTCCCATTTGAGGCGGTTTTAACCGTTGAAATGGTCGTTAGCGGCAAAGGACAAAAATTTAAAGCCCTCGATTTCAAACCAGTAACTAACAAAGGATAAAGCTATGAGTGGGCTGATACGCGTCTACGTCGTCCAGTCCCTCAATTCAGGCGATTTCCTTTGTCCGTATGAGGGGGATGTTGGCTTCACTCCATATCTTTATCGTGCAGGCTTCTTTTATGACAGAGAGGAAGCGGTAAGTACCGCGATAGAGGAAATAGGCCATAACTTCAACGTCTTTGGATTCTGGGTAGAACAGGATAAGCAGGTTCATCAGTGATTTTTGGGCTGGCCGTTTGCCTTTGAAAACGGCATTTCCTAACTATGGAGTAAAACTTATGAAAACCATGAAAACTAAAGCGGCGGTTGTTGTAACCGCAATTTCAGCCCTTCCGATGGCTGCTCATGCGGCTTTGTCGGATGACGTAAAAAACGCCATTAATGGCGGTTTTTCTAATGCAAACGAAGCTGCCGGTCTCATTATCGGCGGTCTGGCTGTTCTGTTCGGTATCCTGCTCGTGAAACGCCTCTTGCGTTAATCGGCTATGGGGTATCAGGTAGCTAATACCTGTTATCCGACAAGGGAAGCAGCGGAAAATGTGTATTTTTCTACTGTTTCCCCTGTTATAACGGATAACGGCGTTAAACAGATAACCTATAACGGAAACGCTTGGTATTACGGCAGCCAAAAATTACAGGCTGATTTGCCGCAATGCGATCCGGCACAAAATTATCAATTTGGCTATGAGCTGACAATAGCCCTACTTCCTACCGCTGCTGTTTTGTTCGGGGCGAAATTGTTGATTGAGTTGTTTAGGAGTTTGAGATGACAGACGTCTATTTTTGGGCTGGCGCAATACAAGGGTTAATGATTGTTTTCTTTGTAATGACGGCTTTATAAGGGGGATTCATGCAGAAATTTGAAAATGCTTTTTTCATGTTTGTTTTTGCGGCTATGTTTGTAATGAGTGTCTACGTTTTCGGGGTATCTCTGTGAAAAAATACCTTTTAGCCGTCTTCTTGGCGGCTTTTTGTTTGTCTGTTTTTGCAGTCGAAGATGTTGATTGGGATGGTTCGGTTCCGCATGTCAACGCCTGCGATTATGAGCCTTCCAAAGGAAAGTTATATACGACTAAAACCGGTAAAACCATTGATTGCCGCCGGTATTATGTGATGAATCTATACGGTTATCAGGGCAGTGAAGGCAATGTATCTATGGGCATGGATAAGCAGGCGATGTGTCAGGGTACTATCTATTTTTGCAACTATGTAGGGCGCGGCAAGTTTAAACGTCATCCTATTCATCTGTCTTATGTAAATGGTCAATGCAAAAGCGATTACAGATTAATTACTGTCCGTTTTGATGAGGTCAACGGCTCCTATGCCGCCCGTAAAAGACTCGCGTCCCAGCGCCTATCGCATCAATGTCCGGGTGAGGTAGAAAAAGAAGAAAAGCCCGATGACGGCAAGCAGCCAAAGCCCGATGACGGCAAGCAGCCAAAGCCCGATGACGGCAAGCAGCCCAAGCCCGATGACGGTAAACAGCCCAAACCCGATGACGGCAGCAAACCAAAGCCCGACGACGGCAAGCAGCCAAAGCCCGATGACGGCAGTGAACACAAACCCGATGACGGCAAGAAACATGACAAATCGATGGAGGATGTTTTACGCCGTGTTTATGATTCTTTGGATAGGTTAAATAAAAACCTTGAAAATTCCGGTTCGGGTATTCCGGGCGGTAGTGGTAACGGTAGCGGTTCAGGTGGTGGTGGCGGTAAAGGTTCGGGCGGCAGTGGCAGCGGTAGTGGTGGCGGTGCTGGTGGTTCGGGTGGTGGTAGTGGTGGTGGTTCGGGTGGTGGCTCGGGAAGTGGCCCGGGAAGTGGCCCGGGAAGTGGTAACGGCTCGGGTAATGGTAAGTCAGATGGCAAGATTGATGGTAAGGATGAAGGGCGCTGTAAAGGTGATGATAAGAATACTCTAGGTTGTATTACTAGAGATGATTTATTAGGTAATTCTTCTTCTGGGGATTCTGATGATTTTTTGCCCAAAAAAGAGGTTCGCTTAAAATTTAATTTAGATAATTTTTTAGGTTCTGAACGTTTGGAATGTCCTAAATCAAAGGTTTTATACTTGAGTTTTTATAAAATTACTTTGTCTTATCAATGGCTTTGTGATGTTTTGCGTAATATTCGTGGTGTTGTGATTATGGTTTTTTCTTTGTCTGGTGTTATGTTTGTTTTGAAAGAGTTTAAATAATGGCTTTACCGTTGATTCCCGCTATTGGGGCTTTGTTGGCTGGTATTTTTATTAGAAAATTAGTTGTTGGGCTTGGTTTTGCTGCTGTTACATATGTAGGTTTTGATATATTTTTTGATCAGCTTAAACAGTATTTTTATAGTGGTTATTATTCTTTACCTCTTGATTTGGCAATTTTGCTTGATATTGGTGGGTTTAAGCATGGGATAGCTATTTTATTTGGTTGTATTAATTTTAAAGTTTCAACAATTATTTTAACTCGCCTTGAAACTCATCTTTCTTAGGTCTGATCATGATTTATCTGGTAACAGGCACGCCCGGCACTGGCAAGACTGCTATGGTTGTTGACATGATTTTGAATAATGTGGACGGCCTTTTCAAAATGACGATAGAAGACGGAACGGTAGTAGATCGTCCCCTTTATTTCTGTCATATAGACGGCTTGGATGCCAAAAAATTCAAAGCGCATGAATTGAGTGAAGAAGAAATACAGTCTGCGCCCTTGGATCAGATCATGCCCCAGGGCGGTGTTTTAATTGTTGATGAGGCCGATTACACGTATCCCGTTCGCCCTCCCTCTCAAGCTGTTCCGCCCTATATAAAAACCCTTAAAGAACTCCGCCATCATGGATTCACTTTGATTTTGATGGTTCAGCATCCGACAATGATTGATCGTTATATTCGTCAGCTTGTCGCCAAACATATCCATCTTGAGCGTAAAGTCATTGGTACAAAGCGCTATGAGTTTTTCAGATGTGAAGAAAGTTTGAATGCTGCGGCCTTTACTTCTGTCGTTGGTAGCCCGTACCGTCCACCAAAAGAAGCCTTTAAATATTACAAATCGGCCAGCCAGCACATAAAATTTAAAAAGAAGCTTCATCCTGTTTTCATTATGATTCCGATTGGAATCGCCTTTATGTTTTATTTGGGTGTGCCTCTTTTTTCAAAATGGTTTGGTTGGTCGGATAATCAGAGTCAGGTTAAGCAAAAATCCGAACAGCAACACGCCAAAATTGAAGAGCAAGACGCATTGAATATCGTCCAGCCCCCTACCCTGCCCCAACAGTCAAAATTTCAGGAATCGGCCGCTTCTTCCGTTCCTGAATTTACGCCTGAATATTATGAACCTCGGATAACAGACAAGCCGGAAACAGCGCCGATTTATGATAGTGTTCGCAGCATAAAGACATTTGAATATCCTGTTGCTTGTGTATCGTCTGCGAAATCGTGTAATTGTTATTCAGATCAGGGGACGTTAATTAAAATTTCCCGCAAAGCCTGCCAAAAACACATAAAAGACGGCGTATTTAATCCGTATAAAGAGCCAAGACAAGAGGAGTTTTTTAGGCAGATCGATGGCGATCCTCGCCAAAACCGACAAACGGGGCAGGTTTTGGCTTTATCCGGTCATGATGTATATTCCCCTTCTTTAAAATTTTCCGATGGCCCTCCTGCTCAATGAGGGGCTACGGATTAGGGTGGGTAACGTCATAGGCCGAAAGGCAAAAAGTGGGCGGTTTGTTCGCGGTTTTTTCAAACTCCATCCCAGTTTGAAATAAACCGTGAACAAACCGCCCTACCCTTTCGGCCATGTCGTAGGGTGGGACGGTCTGGCCGCCTGAACTTTCAGGCGGCTAGACCTTAACTAGCTAGCCAAGCTAGCTTGTCGCGCATGTGTCGTAGTGCGAAATCTACGGCTTCCGAGTAAGTTCGGAAGATGGGTATCTTGTTTTTCTCAATGTAGAACAAAGCGATTTGTTCTAACTCTATTTCTGCTTCGGTTTTGCAGAAAGGCCGGTTATAGAGCCGTTCCCGCTCTCCGCTTTCTGTAATTCTCATGATGTATCCTGTTTCATCGTCATACCAAAATGAAGGGCCATAGCACTCATTTTTGTCTAGACAGGGCTCGATGAACTCGATTGTTAAATATTTTCTGTCAACTTCGTTGATTTCGTTTGTTTCTTTGTTAAAATAGTAATACATGGTGGACTCCTTAAAGGATGGTTAATAAAAGAACGTGCGTCCACTGCTCAGGACGGGAGGAGCTGGCGGAGGGGAAAGATCGCTAGTGAAGTTGCAAGTCCGCCTTGTGGGTGGGCATGGTTTCTAAGCTGTCAGTCCGGTTATCGCAGTTCGTATGGGGTGCAGTGTTGAAAAAACCGCGCGGCCAAAAGCGCAAGGGGAAGGTTTGTAGCGAAATGTAAACGGCCATGAAAAAGACTATTTCTTTTTCATGGCCGTTTACATTTCGTTATGAATACCCCTTGCGCTTTTGGCCGCGCGGTTTTTTAATCACGGAACCCCATATGAACGCCTGCGATAACCGGACTGACAGCGGCCATGCCCACCCACAAGGCGGACTTGTAACGAAACGGGTCGCTTCTGTACCCTCTGCCGGATTCCCCGGACTCAAAAGGGTGGGAGCATCGCAGGCAAAAGGGGAATAACGTGGGCGGTTTGTTCGCGGTTTTTTCAAACTCCATCCCAGTTTGAAATAAACCGTGAAAAACCGCCCTCCCCTTTTGCCTGTGATGCTTTGGGTGGGTAAAAAAGGGTTGGGAAAAACGGCCGGCTGAAAATCAGCCTATTTTCGGCCGGCCGTTTCGGGTGGGGGCATAATGCAACCGGAGGGCGCAGAGCTTAGGGATTAGAACACCGGTGCGAAAATGAAAACTACCGTTTATCTGCCCATAAGCCCTATGGCCACGCAGATAAACGGTAGTTTTTAGTTGAGTTGTGTTAGCGGGTGTATTTTGGCCGCTTACAGAATTCAAGCCCGACCCCGCCACTCAGGGCGGGGGAAGCCAAAAAAAACTATGCGGCTAAACCGCTTTTTATTTCTTCTGCTCTCCTTGTTTTGCTATTTTCTGTAAAGCTTCGAGCGTTTCACGTTGTATTTTTAATTCTTCTTCTTTTCTCTTTTCTTCTTTCATTTTTTCCATTGCTTCTATTGTGGCGCAAAAGACACAATAAACGAAGTATGCAATTAGAATCCATACTAGGCCTTTTGCCGAAAAAATCCATCTGATGATTGTTTCCATATTTCTACGTTTCTTTCTGTTCTGTCTGCTTTGCTATTTTTTCCAGTGCCTCGAGTGTTTTGCGTTTTATGCGCAATTCTTCTTCCCTTTTGTCTTTTTCCTCTTTTTCGTATTTGGCTGCAATTTTGCAGCCAAAATAAATTAAGCCGATCATTGATGCAGTTGCAAAGATTGCTATTGCTCCATATCCGAACAGCATGAATTTTGTTACTGACATTTTTCACCCCTCTATCTGTTGTTTTATTGCTCGTTTTTTTGAAATTTGTAATTAGCAATTTTCTGCTAAAATTACCTAAATTAATGAATTTTCACATAATATAATTTATGCGAAATTAAACTTACAGCATACAAACCTGTTTTAACCGATTCTTCCGTTTTCACTTCGTTAAAGCGTGCTTTCAGACGGCCTGACAACCGCAGCGCTTGTCACAATCAGAATTTCACGCCTTTGTGTAAGGCAACGATGCCTGCGCTCATGTTGTGGTAATCGACGCTGTCGAAGCCCGCGTCGAGCATCATCTGTTTGAGCGTTTCCTGATCGGGATGCATACGGATGGACTCGGCGAGGTATTGGTAGCTGTCGGCGTCTTTGGCGATGAGTTTGCCCATCAGCGGCAGCAGTTTGAACGAGTACACGTCGTACGCGCCCTCCAGCGGCTTGTAAACCTTGGAAAACTCGAGCACCAAAAGCGTGCCGCCGGGTTTGATCACGCGGTACATTTCTTTGAGCGCGGCGTCTTTGTGGGTCATGTTGCGCAGGCCGAAAGCGACGGACACGAGGTTGAAATAGTTGTCGGGAAACGGCAGCTTCTCCGCGTCGGCCAGCGACACGGGCAGAATCAGGCCTTCGTTGAGCAGGCGGTCGCGGCCGACGGTGAGCATGGAGGAGTTGATGTCGGTAAGCCACACTTCGCCCTCTTTGCCCACGCGCTTGGCCCAGCCGCGCGACAAATCGCCCGTGCCGCCGGCGATGTCGAGCACTTTGTCGCCTTTTTTCAGACGCGCGGTGTGGATGGTGAAGTGTTTCCACACGCGGTGCAGGCCGCCGGACATCACGTCGTTCATGATGTCGTAGTTTTTGGCAACGGAGTGAAACACTTCGGCCACTTTGCCGGCTTTTTCGTTTTCGTTGACGGTGGAGAAACCGAAGTGGGTTTTTTGCTCGCTCATGGGTGTTTTTCTTTCTGTGACAGGGGTTTCAGACGGCCTTCAATGCCCACCGCAGCTTCCGCCGCCGCAGCCGTGTCCGCCTTTCTTTTTTGGTGCGGGGGCGTCGGCGGCGGACGGTGTGCGCGAGGCACCGGCGGCTTCGAGGCGGGCGAGGTAGTCGCGCCACATTGTATCGTATCCGTGTGCCAGTTTATACAGATAGTCCCAGTCGTAGAGGCCGCTGTCGTGGCCGTCTGAAAAGACGATTTTCAGGGCGTAATGGCCGACGGGTTCGAGGTCGGTAATCAGGACGCCGAGTTTGCCGGTCTGCAAAACTTCCTGGCCGGGAGCGTGGCCGCGCACTTGCGCGCTGGGGGAATAGACGCGCAGGTATTCGGCGGGCAGTTCGCGCGTTTGGCCGCCGTAAACGAGGGCGAGGACGGCGCGGTCGGGGCGCAGGCGGATTTCTTCGGGAACGGGGTTTTGCATATTGTCGGTTCTTTGTGTTTAGGGTTTAACGGCCGAACAGCAGCACCAGCGAGATGCTGGCGAAAGACAGCACGGTGGTCAGCAGCATGATGGCGGCGCCGCGCTGTTCGTGGCCGTATTGGCTGTGGACGATGGCCACCATGCTCGCCATCGGCACGCAGGAAAGCAGCGCACCGGCAAACAGCGTGTCCCTGCCCGCACCCAAAAGCAGCAGGAACAACACGGTCAGCAGCGGGAACACGGCCAATTTCAGCAGGGTCAAGATCAGGATGTCGGCCAGTTTGCCGCCGAGTTTCAGGCCGACGAGGCTGCCGCCGATAACAAACAGGGCAACAGGCGCGGCGCCTGCGGCAAGGACGGACGAGGTTTTCAGCAGCGCCCCGGGCAGCGGCAGCCAGCCTAAGGCAAACGGCAGCGCGGCAAACTGGGCGAGGATAATCGGGTTTTTCAACAGGTTTTTCGCTACGGGCAGCAGCGTTTTCAGACGGCCTCCGCCCTGCCCGCCCGCCGAGTCGGCCAACAGGAAAAACAGTGGAATCAGAAACATATTTTCCACCAGCACGTTCATGGCGAAATACGGCGCGGCCGCCTCGCCGATCACCATCGCCAGCAGCGGATAGCCGATGAAGCCGGTGTTGGAAAACGATACGGAAAAACCACCCAGCGCCGAAAGCGTGCCGTCGCCGCCGCGCAGGCGCACCACAAGCGCGCCGAGGGCAAACAGCGCCAGCGTCGCGCCGCCGTAGCCCAAAAGATACGCCGCGTCAAACACTTCGCGGAACGGTTTGCCCGCGATGGCGAAAAACACCAGCGCGGGCAGGCCGATTTTCATCACGAATTTCGCCGCGCCGCGCAACTCCTCGAAACGGAACACGCCGCCGCGCACTGCCGCCCAGCCCAGGCCGATAATCAGGAAAATCGGCGCGGTGATATTGAAAACTTCCAGCATGGCGGTCTCGGTTCGTGCGGTGAAAACGGAAAGCGCGGATTCTAGCAGAAGCGGCAGGCCGTCTGAAACCGCCCTGCCCCGCTTTCGGATTGTAAAGCCCGCAGGCGCGGGTTATAGTGCCGCCCGTTTTCCCGCCCTCCCCTGCCCCTAGGGTCTGTTGACAATCAGCCTTGCGGCGGTGTTTTTGGTAAAAATCCGCGCCTGCCGCGTCAAAAATGCTCGCAAGATGTCCAATCTTGCTGTGCTTTTTTCCTTGCATCCGCGAATTTTTCCTCAAAAAACCGCTTCGCAAGCTGAATGTCAACAGCCCCTAGGGCGTGTTGATTGTCAACACGCCCTAGGCCGTCTGAAAAAGGATTTTCCATGCAAACACAAGCCGTAGCCGGACACATTGTCCGCTGGCTACAGGACTACGCCGCCTCCGCCCGCGCCAAAGGCTTTGCCGTCGGCATTTCCGGCGGCGTCGATTCCGCCGTCGTCTCCGCCCTCGCCGCCCGCAGCGGCCTCAACGTTCTGCTGCTGGAAATGCCCATCCGCCAGCAGGCCGACCAGGTCAGCCGCGCGCAGGAGCATATCGCGCGCCTGCAAAGCGCGTTTGCCAACGTCAAAAGCCTGCGCGCCGACCTCACGCCCACGTTTAACCTGTTTGCCGACACCGTCAACGTAGACGAAGCCGAATACCCCGCCAAGCAGCTCGCCCTTGCCAACAGCCGCGCCCGCCTGCGTATGCTCACCCTCTATTACTACGCGCAAATCAACGGCCTGCTCGTGGCGGGTACGGGCAACAAAATCGAAGATTTCGGCGTCGGCTTCTTCACCAAATACGGCGACGGCGGCGTCGACCTCAGCCCGATAGCCGGCCTCACCAAAACGCAGGTGTACGAACTGGCTGACCACCTTGACATCCTGCCCGCCATCCGCCAAGCCGTGCCGACCGACGGCCTGTGGGACACCGAGCGCACCGACGAAGCGCAGATGGGCGCGAGTTATCCCGAACTCGAACGCGCCATGGCCGCCGCCGAAGCGGGCAAAACGCGCGACGATTTTTCCGGCCGCGAGCAGGAAGTGTTCGACATCTACACCCGCCTCAACCGCGCCGCCCAGCACAAAATCCGCCCGATACCCGTGTGCGAAATCCCGCCGCAAATGCTGGCCTGAGTTTCAGAAACGTCATTCCCGCGTTATGTCCCGAAGGGGTATAGGCGGCAACGGCCTTTCTGACGGACACACGACAGGCCGTCTGAAAACCGCAAAATAGGCGTTTCACTTCAGACGGCCTTTTACATAAGGAAATCTTGATGCAGGAACCCTGGGGCTACAACAAACATATCGACATGGTCGAAGTGTTGCCCGGACATCTGGCCAAAGCCGTGCGCCATGCCCGCACCCGCCGCTGCGGCATACGGATAAGCGGCAGGCTCAGCGCGCTGTTTGCGCCCGTGCCTGCGGCCGGGTTGCCGGCAACGCTTGATTTTTCGCCGCTCGAACGCTATCCCGAGCTGCCGCAGCTGATGCTGGACGATTTTGCCGTGTCCGCCGTCTGCCGTACCGATGTTCTGTACAGCCTGCCGCAGCTGGCCGTGCTGATACTCGAACAGCCGCTCGACATCGATATTTCCCGCCTTGCCGCCCTGAAAGACCTGCGCTGCGTATATTCGCCTGCCGTGCGCAATATCGGCGCGGCGGAGAAGTTGGAACGGCTGCATCTCTGGTCATATTAAAGAAAAAGACCTGCACGGCTTGGGCGGATTGGCCGCGCTGAAAGATCTGATGCTGGTGCGCCCGTCGCTGCGCTCGCTGGACGGCATAGAGGGCATGGCATCGCTGGAAACACTCGATATCAGCCACCCCCGCAGCCTGACCGACGTCCGCGCCCTTCAAACGCTGCTGCGCTGCCGCCCGCTGAAAAACATTAGCCTGCCGCCGAAGTGTTACGATCTCTTGGAACAGGAACAGGCGTGAGGCCGTCTGAAAACCCGCCCGCCGCTTTTAAAGGCGTTGCAGACGTGCTTTTCGGAAACGTCGTTCCCGCGTTTATGCCCCGAAGGGGTATAGGCGGGAGCGGCCTGCAAATAACTTCAGGCAATAAGGATAAAAACGGGCGTTACTTGTACAGGCCGTCTGAAAACCCTATCATGCGCGGATTTTCAATCCAGCAGACAGGTAAACGAAATGCCCCTAGCCGTGATGTCCGAAACATATCTGAGCGAACTCCAGGCCTTCGAGCGCAAAATCCTGGCCAAACAGCCGCAGATCGAAGCCTGGTTCCGCGCCAAATGGAAAGAGCACACCCCGCCCTTTTACGGCTCGGTCGACATCCGCAACGCCGGTTACAAAATGGCCTCCATCGACATGAACCTTTTCCCCGGCGGCTTCAACAACCTCAACCCCCAATTCGTCCAACTCGCCGCCCATGCCGCCCAAGACGCAGTGGAGCGCGCCTGCCCGCAGGCCAAATCCGTGCTCATCGTGCCCGAAAACCACACCCGCAACACCTTCTACCTGCAAAACGTCCATGCCCTCAGCACCATCCTGCGCACCGCAGGCTTTGAAGTGCGCCTAGGCAGCCTCAACCCCGAAATCACCGCACCCACGGAATTCACCACCGCCCTCGGCGACACCATCACCCTCGAGCCGCTGCAACGCACGCGCGGCCGCGTCCATCTGGCCGACGGCTTCTCGCCCTGCCTCATCCTGCTCAACAACGATCTCTCCGCTGGCGTGCCCGACATCCTCAAAGACATCAGCCAAACCGTGCTGCCGCCGCTGCACGGCGGTTGGACGACGCGGCGCAAAACCGCCCATTTCGCCGCCTACAACCACATCGCCGCCGAGTTTGCCGAACTGGTGGGGCTCGACGAATGGCAGATCAATCCCTACTTCGAGCAGATTTCCGGCCTCAACTTCCAAGAGCGCGAGGGCGAAGACGCGCTGGCCGAGGCTGTGGACAGAATGTTGGCGAAAATACAGGCGAAATACGACGAAAAAGGCATCACCGACCAACCCTTTGTGATCGTCAAAGCCGACGCGGGTACTTACGGCATGGGCGTGATGAGCGTCAAATCCGCCGACGAAGTGCGCGGCCTCAACCGTAAAAACCGCAACAAAATGGCGAAAATCAAAGAAGGCCTGGAAGTGAGCGAGGTCATTGTGCAGGAAGGCATTTACACCTACGAAACCGTCAACGGCTCGGTGTCCGAACCCGTGGTGTACATGATCGACCGCTTTGTTGTCGGCGGCTTCTTCCGCGTCCACGAAGGCCGCGCCGCCGACGAAAACCTCAACGCCACCGGTATGTCCTTCGTCCAGCTCAACCACATCATCCCCGTTGCCGAAGACGGCGGCGCGCAGGAGCAGGACGACGAACCGAACAAGCGCGTGTTCGAGCAGTGGCAGGAATTGGGCGTGCCGCAAACCAACGCCGCCGACCCCGACTGCGGCTGCAACCGCCTCTATGTCTACGGCGTGATGGCGCGTCTGTCGCTCTTGGCCGCCGCCGTCGAACTCGAACAAACCGCCTGATGCCGCCGCTACGGCAGAGGCCGTCTGAAAACCCTCCCGCGTTTTCAGACGGCCTTTTTCCTTTGCCGCGCCGCCTTTTGCCGCCGCAGCGGCGCGGCGGTTGGCTCGGCGCGTTTTTTTCGCTATAAAGGCCGTGCAGCGCACGCCGCTTTTTCAGACGGCCTCAAACAGGCCGCCCTTTCCGAAAAATCCTCCCCTGTAAAGTTTTCCCATGAATGCCGTTTCCATTTCCCGTCTCTCCCACCGTTTCGGCAAAACCCAAGCCCTCGACGATGTGTCGCTCGACATTCCGCGCGGCATCACGGTCGGCCTGATCGGGCCGGACGGCGTGGGCAAATCGACGCTGCTCTCGCTGGTGGCGGGCGTGCGCGTGATTCAGGGCGGGCGGGTGGAAGTGCTCGGCGGCGATATGGCCGACAAAAACGTGCGGCGGGAAATGTCGCACCGCGTGGCCTTTATGCCGCAGGGTTTGGGGCGCAATCTTTATCCCACGCTCACCGTGGCCGAAAACATCGATTTCCATGCGCGGATGTTCGGCCTGAACGCCAAACAGCGGCAGGAGCGCATCCGTCGGCTCACCGAGGCCACGGGGCTGCTGCCGTTTGTGGATCGTGCGGCGGGCAAGCTCTCGGGCGGGATGAAGCAGAAGGCCAGCCTGTGCTGCGCGCTGGTGCACAGCCCCGATTTGCTGATTCTGGACGAGCCGACCACAGGTGTTGACCCGCTCTCGCGCCGCCAGTTTTGGGCTTTGGTGGACGACTTGCGGCAGGAACACGCGGGCATGACGGTGATTGTCGCCACCGCCTATATCGAAGAGGCGCAGCAGTTTGAACGGCTGTTGGCGATGGATGCGGGGCGGCTGCTGGAAAACAAGCCCACCGCCGAGGTGTTGCGCGAATACGGCGCGGACAATCTCGAAGAAGCCTATATCAAAATGCTGCCGCCGGAAAAACAGCAGGGCTCGGGCGGCTTGGAACTCACGCCCTTTGTACCCGTGCCCGACGCGCCGCCCGCGATGGAGGCGCACGGGCTGACCAAGCGTTTCGGCAGTTTCACCGCCGTCGACCATGTGAGTTTCACCATCCAAAAGGGCGAGATTTTCGGCTTTTTGGGCAGCAACGGCTGCGGCAAGTCCACCACCATGAAAATGCTTACCGGCCTGTTGGAAGCCACCGAGGGCACGGCAGAGATTTTGGGGCGGCCGGCCAGTGCGGGCGGCATCGAAACCAAAATGCGCGTCGGTTATATGTCGCAGGCGTTTTCGTTGTATGAAGAATTGAGCGTGCGGCAAAACCTGCAACTGCACGCCGAGCTTTACGATATGGGCGACAGGGGCGCGGCGGCGGTGGCCGAAGCGCTCGAACAGTTCGACCTGGCCGGGGTGGCCGATACCGCGCCCGCCTCGCTGCCCTTGGGCATCCGCCAGCGCCTGCAGCTGGCCGCCGCATGCCTGCACCACCCCGAAATCCTGATTCTCGACGAGCCGACCTCGGGCGTCGATCCCGCCGCCCGCGATATGTTCTGGCGGCATCTGCTGAAACTGTCGCGGCAGGACAAAATCACCATTTTCGTGTCCACCCACTTTATGAACGAGGCCGGGCGCTGCGACCGCATTTCCTTTATGCACAAAGGCCGCGTGCTGGCCGTCGGCACGCCGCAGGAGCTGGTGCAGCGCCGCCATGCCCCCGATTTGGAAGAGGCGTTTGTGCGGTATCTGATTGATGCGGAAGCGGAAGATGGCGGCGGGGAAAAGGTTTCAGACGGCCTCGAAGCGGACAGGCTGTCTGAAAACGTGGTTTCGGAACAGGCAGAAAGGCCGTCTGAAACGCCGAAATTCGACACCACCTCTTTCCGATACTGGTTTTCCATGGTGCGCACCTTTGCCGTGCGCGAGGCCAAGGAGCTGCTGCGCGACCGCATCCGCCTCTTCTTCGCCGTATTCGGCCCGCTCATCATGATGGCCGCCGTCTCCTGGGGCGTGTCCTTCGACGTGCAAAACCTCAAATACGCCGTCTACGACCAAGACCAATCCGCGCAAAGCCGCCAACTGGCCGAATACTTCGCCGGTTCGCCCTACTTCGCCGAACAGCCGCCGATACGCAGCGCCGACGAAATCGACACCGTCCTGCAAAGCTCGCGCGCCGTCCTCGTCATCGACATCCCAAGCGGTTTCGGCCGCGAACTCGAACGCGGCCGCGCGCCCGAAGTCGGCTTCTACATCGACGGCGCCATGCCCTTCAACGCCACCACCACGCGCGGCTACATCCTCGGCCTGCTCGCCGCCTACGGCAAAGACCGCATCGCCGCCACCGGCCTGCCCATTTCCCTCGAAGCCCCCGCCGCCGTCGAACCCCGCTTCATGTACAACCAAGACTTCGACAGCATCAACGCCATCGCCCCCGGCGTGATGATGATGGTGCTGATGATGATCCCCGCCATGATGGCCGCCGTCGGCGTCGTGCGCGAACGCGAAACCGGCTCGATTGCCAACTTCTACGCCTCGCCCGCCACCGCCGCGCAATATCTGATCGGCAAACAACTGCCCTACATCGCCGTCGGCATGGTCAACTTCGCCGCCATGATGCTCATGATGCTGCTGTGGTTCGGCGTGCCGCTCAAAGGCAGCTTCGCCGCCCTCGCCCTCGGCACGCTGCTGATGGCCGCCGCCTCCACCGCCATGGGGCTGCTGGTGTCCTGCTTCGTCAGATCACAGCTTGCCGCCCTCTTCGCCGCCTCCATCATCGCCATGATTCCCGCCATGAACTACTCGGGCTTCCTCTACCCCATGTCCACCCTCTCCGGCGGCGGCTACGCCATCGGCAAAACCTTCCCCGCCTCGTGGTATCTCACCGTCAGCCTCGGCACTTTCGCCAAAGGCCTCGGCCTGCGCGACCTGCTGCCGCAATACGCCGCCATCTCCGCCTTTGCCGCAGGCTGCATCGCCCTGTCCTGCCTGCTGTTGAAAAAACAGGAAAAATAGCCTCCTTGCCCCCTTTCAGACGGCCTTCCGCAGCAAAAAGGCCGTCTGAAAGGTTTTCAGACGGCCTCCGCCGCAGCCGCTATAATCCGCCCCCTTCCCCATCCCGTTTCCCGACCTTTCAGACGGCCCCACACCATGCAGCTCAACCCCCAGCAACAGGAAGCCGTGCGCTATCTCGGCGGCCCCCTTTTCGTCCTCGCCGGCGCAGGCAGCGGCAAAACCCGCGTCATCACCGAAAAAATCGCCCACATGATACGCAACGCGGGCTACTCCCCCCGCCACATCGCCGCCATCACCTTCACCAACAAAGCCGCGCGCGAAATGCAGGAGCGCGTCGCCGCCATGCTCGGCCGCAGCGAAACGCGCGGCCTCACCGTCTCCACCTTCCACTCCCTAGGAATGAAAATCCTGCGCGAAGAAGCCGCGCACGCCGGTTTGAAAAAAAACTTCTCCATCCTCGACGCCTCCGACAGCGCGAAAATCATCGGCGAACTGCTCGGCAGCAGCGGCCGCGAACAAATCTTCTCCGCCCAACACCAAATCTCCCTGTGGAAAAACGACCTGCAAACCCCCGAACAGGCCGTGCAGGCCGCCGACAACAACTGGGAAAAACAAATTGCCCGGCTTTACGCCTCATACGCGCAAACCCTGCACAGCTACCAGGCCGTCGACTTCGACGACCTCATCCGCCTGCCAGCCCTGCTGCTGCGCGACTCCGACGACATCCGCCTGCGCTGGCAAAACCGCCTGCGCTACCTGCTCATCGACGAATGCCAGGACACCAACACCTGCCAATACGCCCTCATGCGCCTGCTCTGCGGCGCCGAAGGCATGTTTACCGCCGTCGGCGACGACGACCAGTCCATCTATGCCTGGCGCGGCGCCGACATGGAAAACCTGCGCCGCCTGCAAAGCGACTACCCGCAAATCAAAATCGTCAAACTCGAACAAAACTACCGCTCCACCGCCCGCATCCTCAAAGTCGCCAACCAAGTCATCCAAAACAACCCCAAACTCTTCCCCAAAACCCTGTGGTCGCACTACGGCATGGGCGACATCGTCACCGTCGCCGCCTGCCAAAACGAACAACACGAAGCCGAATGGGTTGCCGGCGAAATCGCCCGCCGCAAAACCGTCTCCGAAGGCCGTCTGAAATACACCGACTTCGCCATTCTTTATCGCGGCAACCACCAGGCACGCGTCTTCGAAGAAGCCCTGCGCGCCGCCCGCATTCCCTACCGCCTCTCCGGTGGCCAAAGCTTCTTCGACAAAGCCGAAATCAAAGACATCCTCTCCTACATCCGCCTCATCGCCAACCGCGAAGACGACCCCGCCTTCCTGCGCGCCGCCACCACCCCCAAACGCGGCATCGGCGACACCACCTTAGGCCGTCTGAACGACTACGCCAAATCCCATGCCGCCTGCCTCAGCGACGCCGCACAAAGCCCCGCTGCCCTCGAACCCATGCCCGAGCGCAACCGCCAAAGCCTCGCCGCCTTCACCGACCTTATCGACACCTACCGCCGCCGCGCCGCAAACGAAGACGCCGGCGCCCTCATGCAAAACCTGCTTGCCGACATCGGCTACGAAGCCCACCTATTGGGCAGCGAAGAAGGCAAAGCCGGCGAAATCAAATGGCGCAACGTGCAGGACTTGTGCCGCTGGCTGGCGAAAAAAGGCGAAGAAGACGGCAAAAACCTCCTCGAACTGGCGCAAACCCTCGCCCTCATGACCCTGCTCGAAGGCCGCGAAGACGAAGAAACCGATGCCGTCAAAATGTCCACCCTCCACGCCTCAAAAGGACTCGAATACCCCGTCGTCTACCTCGTCGGCTGCGAAGAAGGTCTGTTCCCCCACGCCGACAGCGTCGAAGAAGGCAACATCGAAGAAGAACGCCGCCTGATGTACGTCGGTATCACCCGCGCCAAACAAACCCTCACCCTCACCCACTGCACCAAACGCAAACGCCAGGGCACATGGCAGTTTCCCGAACCCAGCCGCTTCATCGCCGAAATGCCGCAGGAAGATTTGCGCATCATCGGCCGCAAAGGCGGCACCCCCCTCGTCAGCAAAGAAGAAGGCCGCAGCCGCCTCGCCGGCCTCAGCGCCATGCTCGCTGAAAAAAGCGCGGGCAAAAAAGGCATCTAGGGGCTGTTGACATTCAGCTTGCGAAGCGGTTTTTTGAGGAAAAATTCGCGGATGCAAGGAAAAAAGCACAGCAAGATTGGACATCTTGCGAGCATTTTTGACGCGGCAGGCGCGGATTTTTATCAAAAACACCGCCGCAAGGCTGATTGTCAACAGACCCTAGGCCGTCTGAAATACAAAAAGGCCGTCTGAAAACCCTGTTGTTTGGGGTTCAGGCGGCCTTTTTTGTTTCGGCTTCGTTGGGGGCTTTGTTTTCAGACGACCTCAGGTACGGCGGCAGGGTGTGTTGCGCAGCAACGCACGCGGTTTGGGCGTATTGTGGCAAACCGTGAAGGTGGACAAAAAGCCGCCTGAAATGCAGAAAGGCCGTCTGAAAGTTTGCTTTCAGACGGCCTCACCGTTTTGCGCGTTTACGCGGCACGCCCTGCTGCGCCTTCCTGCGGCATTTTCAGGCCGAGCAGGCGGATGCGGGCTTTGTTGTCGAGTTCCTTCACCGTGATTTCAAAGCCGTTCAAATCGATGCGGTCGCCCGCCACCGGCATGTCGCCGAAGCGTTCGCGGAACAGCTCGTCCAGGCGCAGGCCGCGTTCGCCCTCGCTGACGGGCAGGCCGTAAACCTCGGCCAAGTCGCCCACCACCGCGTCGGGGTTGAGGTTGAAGGCGCCGAAGAAGCTGCGCTCCTCGCTGCCGGCGGCGGCAAACTGCTTGGCGAAATCGTCGCCCAGTTTTTCGTCGAGGATAAACCACACCACATCGCCCGCCTGCATCTGCGTGCTGGGCAGCACGGCGACGGTTTGGTCGCCGCGCAGCAGGGCGAAGATTTGGCCGTCTGAAAAGCGGTCACGCGTCATGGCCGAAGGGTGGCTGTTTTCCGCGTCCGATCCCGCTTCCACTTTAAACGACTGCAAAGACACCGCCAGTTTGTCGGCCAGCCAGATTTCCCGCTGCGACAAAGGCTCGGGCTTGGGCGGCAGCACGACTTTGAGCAGGCGGGCGAAAAAGGGGATGGTCGTGCCCTGTATCAGCAGCGACAGAATCACCACGGCAAAAGCCACGTCAAACAGTTTCAGCGCATCGGGCACGCCGACCATCAGCGGCGTAATCGCCAGCGTAATCGGCACGGCGCCACGCAGCCCCACCCAGCTGATATAGGCCACTTCGCGCGGGTTGTAGCGGAAGAATTTCAGCGACGTCCACACGGCAAGCGGCCGTGCCACCAGAATCAGGAAGGCGGCGATCACCAGCGCATTCGCCCAGTTTTCCAACAGCCGCACCGGGCTAACCAGCAGACCCAGCACCAGAAACATCGTCGCCTGCGCCAGCCAGGCCAGGCCGTCCATCACGTTCAAAACGTGCTCGGTGGAGCTGTTGCGCGAGTTGCCGATGAACACGCCCGCCAGATACACAGCGAGAAAGCCGCTGCCACCCAAAAGGTTGGTGGTGGCGAACACCAAAAGGCCGCCCGAGGCGATAAGTATCGCGTACAGCCCTTCGGCCAGGCTGATGCGCTCCAAAATCCGCGCCAGCGCCTTGCCCGCCAGATAGCCGAAGAGCAGCCCCAAGCCGAGCTGTCTGGCCAGCAGCGTCGTCATTTCGGCAAACCCCGTTTCGGCCGGGTTCATAATCAGCCCGATCAGCGCGCTCACCAGCAGAATCGCCATCGGATCGTTGCAGCCGCTTTCCAGTTCCAGCGTCGCCAGAATACGCGAATTGAGGCGCACGCCGCTGCTGCGCATCAGGGAAAACACCGCCGCCGCGTCGGTCGAGCCGACGATGGCCGCCATCAGCAGCCCCATTTTCCAGTCGACGCCGAGAAAAAAGGTAGCAAACGCGCCCAAAAGCCCCACCGTCGCCAACACGCCCCAGCTGGCCAGCACCGCCGCCGGTTTCAGCGCCAGACGGAAACTGTCGGACTTGGTGCGCAGGCCGCCGTCGAGCAGAATCACCGCCAAGGCCAGCTGGCCTATCATGTTCGCGCCGGCGAAGCTGTCGAAACGGATGCCGCCCAAACCCTCGTCGCCCGCCAGCATGCCGACGCCGAGAAACACCAAAAGCAGCGGCATGCCGAAACGGGTGGACACGCGCGAAGCGATCACACTGATGAACAAAAGCAGGGAGATAATCAGAAACAGGGTATTGACGGCGTCCACGGAGGCGGGCTTTCTCGAACTATCGGCAAACGGATGGAAACAGGATAAAAATTCGGCGGATGTTAACACAGAAGGCGGCTTTTTCGCGGCAGAAGGCCGTCTGAAACGCTTTCAGACGGCCTATAATACCGCCCGTTTTTCCTTTCAGACGGCCTCCTTATGAGCAGAATCGTTTTCTCCCCCGTTACGCCCGCCGACGACGCCGAACTGCGCGCCCTGCTCGCACGCAACGTCATGGAAGGCGGCATCAGCGTCAGCTTCCGCCGCGAACCCTCCTATTTCGCCGCCGCAGCCGTTCAGGGCGAGAGGGCGCAGATTTACAAAGGCTGCGATGTCGAAGGCCGAATCGTCATGCTCGGCAGCCGTTTCAGACGGCCTGCCTACCTCAACGGCACACTGTGCGACACCGGCTATCTGGCCGATTTGCGCATCGACAAATGCCACCGCAACGGCCTGCACCTCTACCGCGGCTACCGCGTGCTGGCGGAAAAAATGGCGGCCGAACCGCTGGCCGCCGAAATCACCATGATTCTGCACGACAACGCCGCCGCGCTCTCCACCATCGCCGCCAACCGCGCGGGCATGCCGCGCTACACGCCGCTGGGCATGGTGCATACCCCCGTGATCGGCCTGACCCTGCCGCGCCGCGCCCTCGATATGCCCGGCATCGAAATCCGCGCGGGCAGGCCGCAGGATGCTGAGGCGCTGTTTGCCTTTCTCAACCGCGAACACGCGCGGCGGCAGTTTGCCCCGCACTACCGTGCCGAAGATTTGGCACAAGGCCGTCTGAAAGGGCTGGGCATCGGCGATTTCCTGCTGGCCTTCAAACAAAACCGTCTCGTCGGCGCGCTGGCGGGCTGGGATCAGCACGCCTTCCGCCAAATCCACGTCGAGCGCTACAACGGCGCATGGCGCATCGGCAAACCGCTGTACAACGCCGCCGCCCGCCTGCTGCGCCTGCCGCCGCTGCCGCCTGAAGGCGGACAGATGCGCCACGGCTACATCGCCGCCCTTGCCGTGGAAAACGACGACCCCGCCGTTTTCCGTCTGCTGCTGCGTGCGCTCTACCGCGCTGGCAGGCGGCGCGGCTGGCACTATATGGTCGGCGGCCTGCACGAAAACGATCCCCTGCTGCCCGAGCTGGCGGCCTATCCGCACATCGCCGCAGGCGGCCGCCTGTTTGCCGTTTCCCTCGGCGAACCGCCCAAGCTCGATGGCCGCGTGCCGTATATCGAAGCGGGGGCTTTGTAGGGGCTGTTGATATTCAGCTTGCGAAGCGGTTTTTTGCGGAAAAATTCGCGGATGCAAGGAAAAAAGCGCAGCAAGATTGGACATCTTGCGAGCATTTTTGACGCGGCAGGCGCGGATTTTTACCAAAAATACCGCCGCAAGGCTGATTGTCAACAGACCCTAAGGTTGTTGTCCGTTTGCCTGCCGTAACAAAAAGGCCGTCTGAAAAAGCAAATCCTGCTTTCAGACGGCCTTTTGCCGTGTCGTTTAACGCACGGCTAACGGCGCAGCAGCCACACCAGCGCCACGTTTGCCGCCGCCATCAGGGCGGCGGCGCAAAAGGCCGAGCGTCCGGCAAAACGCGGCCGCACCGCGTCGGCAGACGCCTGCGTTTGGCGGCCGGTAATCATCGGCGTGACGAGATTGCGTTTTTTCGCCACGCGGTAAAACAGCACCGCCGCAATGTGCAACACCGCCAGCGCGGCGAGCAGGCGGGAGAAGCGGATATGGACGGCGCGCACGGTTTCGCCTGCGTCCGCGCCGATCCAGCCGTTGAGATAGCCGTTGTTGATAAAGGTGTTGCCGTCGGCGGCGAAGAGGCCGGTGGCCGTCTGAAACAGCACGGCAGCCAACATCAGCACCACCATCAGGCCGCCGAGTGGGTTGTGGCCGGGATGGCGGTTTTCGTCCCACTGCCCGCGCAGATAGGCGGGCACAGCGCGCGGGCGCACAAAGCGGGCAAAACGCGCGGTGTCGCTGCCCCACAGCCCCCAGCACAGGCGGAAGATAATCAGCGCCGCCACCAGCAAGCCGCAGCGCAGATGCCACGCCAGCCACAGGCCGCCGCTTTTGGCGCTGAAAAACATAAAGGCCAGCGCGGCGGCCAGCGTCCAATGGAACAGGCGGGTGGGCAGATCCCAGATTCTGATGCCCTGCCGTGTGTCCTTAATCATGTTTGTTCCTCCCGAAACGGAAAAACAGCCCGTCGGACGGGCTGTTGCGGATGGGGTTTGCTGCGGCTCGCGCGCTCAGAACCATTCTTTCTTGCCGATAACGTAGGTCTGCTCGAATTCTTCGGGCGTATTTCATTTACGGCGGCGGATTATAGCAAAGCGCCATAAGGTTTGATAAATGATCATTCGCGGCGCAAAACCGCGTTTTCGTTTTTTCAGACGGCCTCCCGCTGCCATCGGCCGCCGCTCTCTATATATAATACGCGGCTTTCCCGTCTGCGAAAGATTGCCATGCTTAACCTCTACCAGTCCAACCGCCTCGAAGATTTGGCCGCCATGATGCACAAAGTGCAGCAGAGCCGCCCGCTGCCGCAGGCGTTGGCGGCGGAGGAAGTGATGGTGCAGAGCCAGGGCATGCGCCGCTTTGTCGCCCGCTATCTGGCGCAGCAGGACGGCATCGCGGCCAACATCCGCTTCTCTCTGCCTGCCGGTTTCGCCTGGCGGCTGATGCGCGACCTGCTGCCCGGCATTCCCGAACTGAGCCCCTTCGACACCGAAGTGATGCGCTGGCGGCTCTTGGGTCTGTTTGTTTCAGACGGCCTCAATGCCCCGGAGCTGGCGTCGGCCAAACAGGTGCTGTCGGGCTATCTTGCGGGCGGCGAAACGGCGGCCTACCGGCTTGCCGGACAGATCGCCGACATTTTCGACCAATACCTCGTTTACCGTCCCGACTGGATAGACGCCTGGCAGCGCGGCAAACCGATCGGGCTGGGCGGCGACGAAGCCTGGCAGGCCGAATTGTGGCGCTTTCTCGACGACGGCCGCCAAAGCGCGCCGCACCGCGTCGAAATGCGCCGCCGCCTGAGCGCCGCCCTTGCCGCGCCGCCCGCAGGCGTGCTGCCCGAGCGCCTGTGCGTGTTCGGCATCGCCACCCTCGCGCCGATGTACCTGCAACTCTTGCAGGAACTCGCGCAACACTGCGAAGTGCACATCTTCGCCCTCAACCCCTCGGCCGAATACTGGGGCAACATCATCGAACCGGCGCAGATGCTGGAAAACCCCGAATATGATCCCGCCGCCGCAGGCCACCCCCTGCTCGCCTCGTTGGGCAAACAGGGGCGCGACTTCTTCAACGCCCTGGCCGACAGCGAATTGGCCGCCGACCTCTCCGTCTACCGCGACGAAGCCCTTTCAGACGGCCTCCTGCACCGCCTGCAATACGGCCTGCAAACCCTCGCCCTGCCCGACGGAAGCGCCCGCGCCGACGACAGCATCCGCATCGTTGCCGCCCACAGCCCCCTGCGCGAACTGCAAATTCTCAAAGAACACCTGCTCGCCCTGCTGGCCGAACATCCCGACTGGCAGCCGCACGACATCGCCGTCCTCACTCCCGACATCGAACCCTACGCCCCCTACCTCGAAGCCGTGTTCGGCCGCGAAAGCCCGCAGCCGCTGCCCTATTCCGTGTCCGACGTCAAACTCGGCCGCCGCCGCCCGCTGCTGGCGGCGCTCGAACAGCTGGTCGACATCTTCGACAGCCGCTTCGAAGCCGACAAAATCTTCGCCCTCTTGGAAAACGAAACCGTCCTCGCCCGCTTCGGCCTCACCCTCGAAGACCTGCCGCTGCTGCGCGACACCGCCGAACGCCTCAACATCCGCTGGGGCGCCGACGAAACCATGCGCGGCGGCGGCAGCGCCCTGTTCACCTGGCAGCAGGGGCTGGACAGAATCGCCCTCGGCTGGATGCTGCCCGACAACGGCAGCCTGTGGCAGGGCGTCAGCCCGTGGCACGCCGACCCCGGCCACACCGCCGTTTACGCCCGCTTCGCCGCCTTCATAGGCCGTCTGAAACACTGGCACGCCATCTGGCAGCAACCCGCAGACATCGCAGGATGGGCGGAGCGCATCCGCAGCCTTGCCGAAGACATATGCGAACCGGCCGAAGCCGACCGTGCCGCCGCCCAGCAGCTCGCGCAGGCACTCGCCCGCTGGCAGCAGGAAGCCGCCCTCGCCGGCTTTATCGGCGAACTCTCCGGCAGCGTTGCAAGCCTGCACCTGTCGAATTTTCTCGGCAGCCGCAGCGACGCCGGCTTCCTGCGCGGCGGCATCACCTTCTGCGGCATGGTGCCCATGCGCTCCCTGCCCTTCAAAGTCCTGTGCCTCATCGGCCTCAACGACGGCAAATTCCCGCGCGACACCCGCGCCGCCGCCTTCGACCTCATCGCCCGCCACCCGCGCAAAGGCGACCGCGCCCGCCGCGACGACGACCGCTATCTCTTTCTCGAAGCCCTCATCAGCGCGCGCGAACACCTCTATCTCTCCTACGTCGGCCGCGACATCCGCACCAACGAAGCCCTCGCCCCCTCCGCCCTCGTCGGCGAACTGGCCGACTGCCTCGCCGACATGACCGGACAAAGCGTGGAAGAACTAAACGCCGCCCTCGTCGAAAACCACCCCCTGCAAGCCTTCTCCACCCGCTACTTCGACGGCGGCAGACTCAGCTCTACCCGCGCCGACTACGCCGCCGCCCTGTCCGCCCCTCCTGCCAAACCCGCCCCCTTCTGCGGCACTGAATCGGAAAACGCAGACGGCGGCGCAGACATCCCCTCCGAAGTCGGCCACGCGGCCTTTCTCGACTTCTGGCGCAACCCCGTCAAACACTGGCTCTCGCACACACTCGACTGGCAGGCGCCCTATCTCGGCGGCGCATGGGAAACCGCCGAACCCTTCGAGCCGCCGCGCCCGCGCGACATCGCCGCCGCCTACCTCGACGCCCGCCTCAACCGCTGCGACTTCGCCGACACCGCCCAAGTCCTCGAAGCCCGCTCCCTGCTACCCGCAGGCGAAATCGGCACACTCTGGCGCGAACGCTGCGAAACCGCCGCCAAATCCCTCGACTCCGACCTCATCGCCAGCCCGCCCCTACCCGCCGCCCCCTATACCTTCATTTCAGACGGCCTCACCCTCTACGGCAGCCTCGACAGCCTGCACCGCGACGGTCGCATCCGCTTCCTCGACCACGCCCCCAACGCCCCCGAAAAAACCGTCCTCCTGCTCGAACACCTCATCTACAACGCCGTGCGCCCCGACAGCGCCGCCGACCTGCGCAGCCACTGGGTGCAGCCCGACCAAATCACCACCCTCCCCCCCATCCCGCAGCAACAGGCGCGCACCCTGCTTGCCGCCTGGCTCGCCTGGTGGCGCACCGGCCAAAGCCGCCCCCTGCCCTTCTTCGCCAAAACCACCCTCGCCGCCGCCGAAGCCCTGCTCCCCGACGGCAAAAAAACAGAAGAAGAACTGCGCCTGTCCGCCTACAAAGCCGCCGCCACCGCCTACTTCGGCGGCAAAAAAAGCACCGGCCAGTGCGACTACGCCGAAGTCGCCCAAGTCTTCGGCCGCGACGATACTCCTCCCGTCGACAGCGAACTCTTCTGGCTGCTCGCGGAAAACCTCGCCGCCCCCCTGCTCGCTGCCCTGTCCGACACCAAAGAGGCCGTCTGAAAGACGAAGCTCCCACAGTAGAAACACGGCGGCGGCAAAGCCGACAAATGCATGAGGCCGTCTGAAAACACATCGGCGTCAAGGTCGACGTCCCGCCCCGCCCCGCAGGAAAATTCCGCTATAATCCGCCGCTTTCCAACCGCCGGACAACCCGCTTCATGAACCTGCGCCCCCTGCTCCTCTGTACCCTCCTCTTCTCCGCCGCCCTCAGCGCCGCTCCCGAAGACGGCGGTCTCGACAGCATCCGCCAAGCCATCAGCGACACGCAGAACGACCTGCAAAAAAAACAGCAGGCACGGCAGCAGACGCAGCAGACCCTCGACAAAACCCGCGCCGCCCTGGCCAAAGCGCAGCAGGAACTCGCCGCCCTCACCCGCCGCCAGCGCGATACCTGGCAGAAACTGCAAACCCTGCAAAACGAACTCGACGGCCTCAAAAGCGAAATCGCCTCCGGCAAAGCCCAGCTCGCCCGCCTGCTCGGCGGCCAATACAAAAACCGCCGCAGCAACGCCGTCATCCTCTTCCTCAAAAACGCCGAACCCGGCCGCAAAGCCCGCTACCTCGAATACGCCCGCCAAATCGGCCTCGCCAACCAAAAAGTCGTAGCCGACCTCGCCCGCCAGCAGCAGGAGCTGCAACAGCGCGAAGCCGAAATCGACGCCGAACTGGCCAAACTCGACAAACTCAAAGCCGAAAAACAGGCCGCCCTCGGCAAACTCGGCAAAACCCGTTCCGCCGCCGAACGCGAAAACAGCCGCCTCGCCGCCGAAATCGACAAACAAAGCCAAAACCTCGCCCGCCTCAAAACCGACGAAGCCCGCCTCAACCACCTCATCGCCGAAATCGCCCGCCGCAACGCCGCCAAACGCAACCAGGAAGCCGCCGCCCGCGCCAAAGCCGCCCGCGAGCGCCTGGCAGCGGAAAAACAGGCCGCCAAAGTGCGCAAGCAGGCCAAACCCGCACCCGCCGACGGCAAACCCGACAACAAACCCGCCCCGCCCGCCGCATCCGAAGAAAAAAACAAACCCGCCGCTCCCGTTTCCACCCTCACCGCTGAAGACCGCGCCCTGCAAGGCGAATATGTCGGCAGTAGCGGCTTCTCCCGCCTGCAAGGCAGCCTGCTCCGCCCCGTCGGCGGCAGCATCGCCGGACACTTCGGACGCCCCCGCCCCGAAGGCGGCGTCTGGCGCGGCCTCTTCTTCGCCACCGCCCCCGCCCCCGTGCGCAGCGTCGCCGACGGCACAGTCGCCTTCGCCGGCAATCTCGGCAGCTACGGCAACACCGTCGTCATCGACCACGGCGACGGCTACACCAGCATCTACACCGGCCTCTCCTCCCTTGCTGCATCCGCAGGCAGCAGCGTCAAAAGCGGCAGCGGCATCGGCACCAGCGGCAGCACCGCCTCGGGCGAAGAAGGCCTGTATTTCGAAATCCGCTACCGCCAAAGCCCCATGAACCCCATCTCTTGGCTGCGCTGAGGCCGCTCCTGCCTGCGCGGGAATGATGTTTCCGAAAGCACGGATTCAGCAGAGGCAAAACGGCAAAAGGCCGTCTGAAAACGGGGTTTCAGACGGCCTTTTCGGCGGGAGACGTTTTGCCGGGCGGATTCAGACGGCCTTCGCCGCCAGATGCGCGCGCAGTTTGGCTTCGTCCAAATGCCAGTGGCAGATTTCCGTTTCGCCGTCGAGCAGCACGGGCACGAGTTCGTTGTATTTCTCTTCCAATAGCGGATCGTCGTCGACATCGAAGATTTCCAACTCAAAGCCATATTCTTCCTGCAAAGGTTTGAGCGCGTCGCGCATGGCGTGGCACAGGCTGCAGTATTCGCGGAACATCAGGGTCAGTTTCATGGCGGTTTCCTGTTTTTTCAGACGGCCGCGATTATACAGGCCGTCTGAAAGGCCGAATATGGCGGCACGGCGCGGGAAAACCTATAATGCCGCCTTTTGCCAACCGCCCGCCACGGGATACGCCATGCTGAAAATCTCCACCCGCTTCCACGCCGGTTCGGTCATCGTCAACGACCTGTCCGACCCGCAAAACATCCGTCTCGCCCTGCGTCCCGACAACGCCGCCGCCTTCGCCCAATGGTTTTATTTCCGATTGCAGGGCGCAGCCTACCAAAACTGCGTCATGCACTTTGAAAACGCCGCCTCCGCCGCCTATCCCGAAGGCTGGCAGGACTATCAGGCGCGCGCCTCTTACGACCGGCAAAACTGGTTCTGCGTGCCCACAAGCTACGAAAACGGCGTGCTCACCATCAACCACACCCCCCTGTCCAACAGCGTCTACTACGCCTATTTCGAGCCTTATTCGGGCGAGCAGCACCTCAACCTGCTGGGCGATGCGCAGGGCAGCGGCCTGTGCCAGATTGACGATCTGGGCAGCACCGTCGAAGGGCGCGACATCAACCTGCTCACCATCGGCAACCAGGTCGAAAGCGATTTGAAAATCTGGATCACCGCCCGCCAGCACCCCGGCGAAACCATGGCCGAATGGTTTGTCGAGGGGCTGCTCGGCCGCCTGCTCGACCCGCAGGACCCCACCGCCCGCGCCCTGCTCGATCAGGCGACGTTTTACATCGTGCCCAATATGAACCCCGACGGCGCGGCGCTGGGCAACCTGCGCACCAACGCCGCCGGCGCCAACCTCAACCGCGAATGGGAAAACCCCACCGCCGAACGCAGCCCCGAAGTGTTTTACGTGCGCGAAAAAATGCTGGAAACCGGCGTCGACCTCTTTCTCGACATCCACGGCGACGAAAGCCTGCCCTATATCTTCGTTGCCGGAACGGAAGGCGTGCCGACGTATAACGCGCGCATCGCCGCTTTGGAAAACCGCTTCAAAGCCGCCTTCGCTGCCGCCAGCCCCGATTTCCAAGACGAAGAGGGCTATCCGAAAGCCGCGCCCGGGCAGGCTGATTTGAGTTGGGCGAACAACTGGGTGGGCAACCGTTTCCAATGCCTGTCGTACACGCTGGAAATGCCGTTCAAAGACAACAACAACCTGCCCGATGACGATTTCGGCTGGAACGGCCAACGCTCCCTGCGCCTGGGTGAGGCCGTGCTCTCGGCCGTGCTGGCCGTGCTGCCCGATTTGCGTTAAACATAAAAAAGCGTGCGGCAAAAGGCCGTCTGAAACCCATCCGTATGTTTTAACTTCGTTGAAGCTGCGCTTTCAGACGGCCTTGTTCAGGAAAAAAACATGCACTATCTCATCATCAGCATCTGTTGCAGCGTCGCCGTGTCCATACTGCTGAAAATGGCGCGCAAACAGAAAATCGACATCGGCCAGGCCGTCGGCGTCAACTACATCACCGCCGTCAGCCTCACCGTTTGGTTTTTGCAGCCCGACACCGCCGACTGGCGGCAATACCTGCCGACCTGGTGGCTGTTTGCCGCCCTGGGCGTGCTGCTGCCCTCGGTGTTCGTTGTCATGGGGCGGGCGGTGGATGCGGCGGGCATCGTCAAATCCGACGCGGCGCAGCGGCTGTCGCTGTTTCTGCCCGTAATCGCCTCCTTCACCCTGTTCGGCGAAAAATTGGGCGAAGGGCGGCTCATCGGTTTGGTGCTGGCTTTTGCCGCGCTTGCCTGCCTGCTGTGGAAACAGGAAAGCGGCAAAAAAGGCGCGTCGTGGCAGGGCGCGGGGCTGCTGCTGGCCGTTTGGGCGGGCTACGGCGTGATCGACATCCTGTTCAAGCAGCTGGCCAAAAGCGGCACGGCCTTTGCGGGCAACCTGCTGGTGGCCTTCGCGCTGGCGGGCGTGCTGATGTTCGGCTGGCTGTTTGCGCGGCGCACCAAATGGACGGGCGCGGGCATAGGCGGCGGCCTGCTGCTGGGCTGCCTGAATTTCGGCAACATCCTGTCCTACATCCACGCCCATCAGGCTTTGGCCGACAGCCCGACGCTGGTGTTTGCGGGCATGAACATCGGAGTCATCGTCTGCGGCACGCTGGCGGGCGCGCTGGTTTTCAAAGAAAAAATCTCCAATATCAACGGCGCGGGCATCGTGCTGGCGGTGTGCGCCGTCGCCTGCCTGTTTTACTGGCCGCAGCTTTCGGCGCTGTTGGGCAGATAGGCCGTCTGAAATGCGTTAAGGCCGTCTGAAAAACACTTTTCAGACGGCCTCTGCCTTTGCAAAACCGTTTCCGTCCGACCCGTTTCAAAAAGACAGAAGGCCGTCTGAAAGTGCGGCTTCAACGAAGTCAAAATACTTTTCAGACGGCCTTCAAGTTTTCCCGCCGCACAACAGTCAGGCAAAAAAACGGTGTGGCGGTTTTGCCTGCCACACCCAAACACACACACATCAAGAGGAAAGGAAAGAAAAATTTATCCGGCGGTTGAAACGGCGTTGTGCGTCGGATGCGGCGCATTATAGGGATTTCCGGCAAACGGGTTTTGACGCAGGTCAAGATTGGGCGCGGCAAAGCACCCGTTTGCGGGATATGTTTTTGTGCGGCGGGTTTTCCTGCTACATCCGATTACAAAAGAGCGCTTTCGCGGTATGATGCGCGCCGACCGACAAAGGATAAGGAGAAGCTATGAGCCAGATAGGCAACCACGCCTTTATGCGCAAATTCGTCGAGCTGCTGAACACCGCCTCGCCTAAGCTCGCCTGCGATCTGATCGCGCCCGATGCCGCGTTCGACTCCGTCATCACCGGCAAATCGCACGTCGGCGCGCAAGGCTATCTGGAAATCCTCGCCGCGCTGAAAACCGGATTTCCCGACGCATATTGGGATTTGCAGGAAGTCGTGGGCGAGGGCAACGTGTTCGCCGCCCGCTTCAACATATCCGGCACGCATTCGGGCGTTTTCCAGGGCATCGCCCCCACGGGTAGGGAAGTGCGCATCTGCGCCACCAATATCTACCGCCTCAAACACGGACGCCTGGCGCGCGAGTTCGACCAGTTCGACAACCTGTCGCTGATGTGGCAGATGGGCGTTTATCCGCCGATGCCCGATGCGCGTTAGGCCGCCGCTAAAGGCCGTCTGAAACGTGCCGCGCGCTTTTTTGCCGTGTCGGCTTTCCGTTTTCAGACGGCCTTTTGTTTGCAGAGGCCGCCTGAAAATTTTTACGGTAGAATACGCCGCTTTGCGCAACCGCCCGAAAGGAGTTTCCCATGAGCGCCGAACAGGAAAAACAGCTTCTGCCGCACCGCAACGCCATCGACGAAATCGACGCCGCCGTGCTCGAACTGTTAAACCGACGTGCCGTCCACGCCCGCGCCATCGGCGAACTCAAAGGCACAGGCGTGGTATACCGCCCCGAGCGCGAAGCGCAGGTGCTGCGGCGGATTAAAGAATTGAACCAAGGGCCGCTGTCCGACGAAGGTGTGGCGCGGCTCTTTCGCGAAGTGATGAGCGAGTGCCTCGCCGTCGAGCGCCCGCTCACCGTCGCCTATCTCGGCCCGGAAGGCACGTTTACCCAGCAGGCCGCCGTCAAACACTTCGGCCACGCCGCCAACACCGTCGGCTGCGCCTCCGTCGACGAATGCATGCGCCAGGCCGAAGCCGACCAAGCCGACTATGCCGTCGTGCCGCTGGAAAACTCCACCGAAGGCTCGGTCGGCCGCACCCTCGACTTATTGGTTTCCTCGCCGCTGAAAGCCTGCGGCGAAGTCGTTTTGCGCATCCACCACCAGCTGCTGCGCAAACGCGAAGACTGGGAGGGTGCGGACACTGTCTACGCCCACGCGCAGGCGCTGGCGCAGTGCCACGACTGGCTGAACAAACACCTGCCCCCGCACATCCGCCGCGTCGCCGTGTCGAGCAATGCCGAAGCCGCCCGCATGGCGGCGGAAGACGGCGGCTCGCTGGCCATCGCCGGCGCGGCTGCCGCCGAACGCTACGGCCTCGTCGCCCTCGCCCGCAACATCGAAGACGAACCCGACAACACCACCCGCTTCCTCGTTTTGGGCAAACAGTCCACCGTCCCCAGCGGGCAGGACAAAACCTCGCTGCTCTTTTCCACACCCAACCGCGCCGGTTCGGCCGCCGAGCTGCTCGCGCCGTTCAGCGAAGCGGGCATTTCCATGAGCAAATTCGAAAGCCGCCCGAGCAAAACCGGCCTGTGGGAATACGTTTTCTTCATCGACATCGAAGGCCACCGCGACGACGAACGCGTCCGCGCCGTGCTCGAACGTTTCGCCGAACGCAATGTTTTCGTCAAAATCATTGGCTCGTATCCCGTGGCCGTGCTCTAAATCTTCAAACGTCTTCCCGACACCATGAACCCAATGAACAACATCGCCGTCTACTGCGGCTCGAACTACGGACAAATCCCCGACTACTTCCGCGCCGCCCGCGAGCTGGGCGCGCTGATTGCCCGCCGCGCCTCGCGCCTCGTTTACGGCGGCGGCCGCATCGGCCTGATGGGCGCGGTGGCTGATGCCGTGCTGGCAAACGGCGGTGCGGCCGTCGGCGTTATTCCCACCTTTCTGATAGAAAAAGAAGTGGCACACCGCGGCCTCACCGAACTCATCGAAACGCCCGACATGCCGACGCGCAAAAGCAAAATGATCGAATTGGCCGATGCCTTTGTCGCACTCTCCGGCGGCATCGGCACATTTGAAGAACTGTTTGAAGTCCTCTCTCTCGCCCAACTGCGGCAGCACCGAAAACCCGTCGGCCTCGTCAACACCGCCGGTTTCTACGACCCGCTACTGACCCTGCTCGAACGCGCCGCAGAACAAGGCTTTATGCCGCAGGCCAACCTCGGCCTGCTGTGCGTCGCCGATACCCCCGCCGCCCTGCTCGGACAAATGGCCGCATGGCAGCCGCAGGCGGCGCAAAACGTCCAAAAATGGATAGAACCCGACTGGCTGGCGCACGAGATGCCGTCTGAAAACCCCGCCGCAGGAGCGGCGCAGCCGTGAACGCCCCCGCCTCCTGCGCCATCCTCGGCCTCGGCTACCTCGGACGCCCGCTGGCCGAAACCCTCTGGCAGCACGGCAGCCGCGTGTCCGCATGGAAAAAAACCGTCACTTCCGACGACATCAACCTGCCGATAGACCTGGCAAGCGGCGACATTGCCGACTGCCTGACAAACGGCTTTCAGACGGCCTTTGCCCGCTGGCAGGGCGCGCAAACCTGGGTCTGCCTGCTGCCGCCGTCGGCCTGCGCCCACGCGGGCGAAAACGCCTATGCCGACACCGTCCGCGCCTGGGCGCAGACCGCCGCGCAATACGGCGCGCAACACCTGATACTCGCTTCGAGCATCGGCGTTTACGACGGCCATCGCGGCGATGTCGACGAAAACACCGCCCCCGTCAGCCGCCGCGGCCGCCTGCTGGCCGAGGCCGAAGCAGCCGTTTTGTCCGCCGCCGTGCCGCACCGCGACATCCTGCGCCTCGGCGGCCTTTATTGCGCCGAACGCCACCCGCTCGCCGCCGTCCTCGCCACGCAAAAAACCGTCGCCGCCGACGAACCCGCCAATATGCTGCACCGCAGCCGCGCCGTCGCCGCCCTGTTTCAGACGGCCTGCACCCCCAACGGCCGCCGCATACGCAACGTCGTCGAATACCCGCAGCCCGACAAACGGCAGTTCTACACCGCCGAGGCCGCCAAACTCGGCCTCCCCCCGCCGCCCTTCGCTGCGGGCGGCGCGGGCAAAACCGTGCGCACGCTGTACAAGGATTTCGCCGCCATCCTGAATGTGAACGGATAAAGAGGCCGTCTGAAATGCCGTCCCAACCCGTTTCAGAAACGTCATCCCCGCGAAGGCGGGGACGGCCTCCGCGCAGGCTGTACCGCCCGCAGGCAGCGCACGCGGCTGATGCCCGAGTAAGCAGCCATCAGGCCGTCTGAAAACCCCCGACATCCGCCAACCAAGGAAACCCATGAACCCCCTGATTACCGACCCCGCCCCCGCGCCAAACCGCACGCCCGTTATCGTCGCTCTCGATTTTGCCACCGAAGCCGAAACCGTCGCCTTCGTCCGCCGTCTCGATCCCACACTGTGCCAACTGAAAATAGGCAAAGAACTCTTCACTGCCACCGGCCGCAAACTGGCGGAAAATCTGGTCAACCAAGGCTACAAGCTCTTTCTCGACCTCAAATACCACGACATCCCGAATACCGTCGCCCAAGCCTGCAAAGCCGCCGCCGACATGGGCGTGTGGATGGTCGACATGCACGCCTCGGGCGGGCGGCGGATGATGGAAGCCGCCGCCGAAGCCCTCGCCAACCGCAGCGCCAAGCCCCTGCTGATCGGCGTCACCGTCCTCACCAGCATGGAACAAGCCGACCTGGCCGAAACCGGCATCACCGTCCCCGTCGAACAGCAGGTGCTGCGCCTGGCCGCACTGGCCGAAGACTCCGGCCTCGACGGCGTCGTCTGCTCCGCCCGCGAAGCCACCGCCCTGCGCGGTGCGCGCGGCGCGGATTTCGTCCTCGTCACCCCCGGCATCCGCCCCAATCCCGACGACAACAGCGACGACCAACGCCGAATCATGACGCCCGCCCAAGCCCTTGCCGCCGGTTCGACCTATCTGGTGATGGGACGCCCGATCACCCAGGCCGCCGACCCCGCCGCCGTGCTGCGCGACATCAACAGCCGGGTGCAGGAGGCCGTCTGAAAACAAAGTTTCAACGGAGTCAGAACATATACAGTCCGCCTTTCAGAAACGTTATCCCCGCGAAGGCTGGGGCGGCCTGAATCAACGGAGAACCGTTTTTGTGAACCGCCCTGCCCGCATGATTTTGCTGCTGCTAACCGCCGCTTTCGCCTTTGCCTCGTTTCAGACGGCCAACGGCTTTTTCGGCGACCGCTGCGCCGCGCGCAAAATGCTGCGCGACACCGTAGACGCCCTGCGCCTGCGTCTGCCCGCGCCCGGCGATCCCGATTTGGCCGCCGCCATGCCGCGCGGCCTGCCGAAGCTGCGCGACGGTTTCCTTTATTACCCCGAACGCAATGCCTACAAATACACCTTCACCGACAACGCGCCGCAGCATTTGGAGCGGCGCAGCATCTGGCTGGCGCCGCGCAACGGCCGCTGGCTGTGCTGGGCGGGCGTCAAAGACAGCGTGGCGGCGGCCGACTGCGGCGACCGCGAAATCGTCAAAGGATTGAAAGAAGAAGAGCATTTTCAGGCGCAGACGCGGGCGCATTTGTATTCCGACTGGTGCAACAGAGCCCTGCCGCCGCCCGATTGGGAAAACGCGCCCGTTTATGTGGTGTACAGCCCGCAACAGAGCATATGGGAAAATAGCAAACCGAAATGGCCGCAGGCACGCGTGCGCGCCGAACATTTCACGGACGCGCATCTGGTGCTGTTTGCGGCGGACAAGCAGACGGACTGGCTGCTCGATCTGCCCGAGCGGCCGAAAAGTCTGACCCTGATCGGCGCGGCGGAAGACAGCCAGCTCACCGTCAACCCCGCACCCGCAGACGGGCAGAGCGCCTATCTGTTCAGCTACGAAGCAAGCAAAAAAGCCTGCGAAAAGCTCGCGGTCGGCCGCTACGACACGCTGGCTGAATATTACGAAAACGAAACCTGGCAGGAGCAGGCGGTGGCGCGCCTGTTCCGCAATCCCACCGTGCGCCCGCTGATTACCGTGCTAGACGAAGCGCACCCCGAAGCGGTGTTGGATGCGGCGGCGCATAAAGGCCGTCTGAAAAACAACGGCGATTCGGCTGCGGCCGACGGGCAGACAGGAGGGCAGTGATGGAAACCATCCGTACGGTTTTCGGCATCATGATGATGGCGTTTTTTGCGGCGGTTTTCCTCATGATCCCCTTGTCGGCCGCCTGTTTTGCCTTTGCCGCATCGGCGTTGGGGCTGAAATTCCTGTATGCCCTGTTCAGACGGCCTCCGTCCGCCCGCCATCCGCTGATGTGGCTTTATGCCGCCGCGCTCGGCTACCTGCTGTTCGGCGTGCTGTATGCCGATTTCGCTGCCGTGCCCGCGCTGGTCAAACACAGGTGGTACGACGCCTACGCCCTGCGTACCCTGAACAACACGCTGCTTTTTGCCGTGCTGGCCGCCGCCAACCTGCCGCTGCTGCCCCTGCTGCGGCGCAAGGCGGAGCAGGACAGCGTCTGGCTGGGCACGGCCTGGTGCGTGTGGCGGGTGTTGTGGGGCGTGTTTTTCGCCACGCTGCTGCTGTCACTGCTGTCGGCCGAGCCCGTTTTCGGCGGATACTATGCCGCGTTTGCCGACGCCGTATGGCCGTGGCGGCAAAGCGTTCTGACCCTGCTCGAAGCCGACGGCACGCACACCGCCCGCCTATTGGCCGAGCCGCAACTGCGCAACGGCTTAACCGCATGGACGGACGGCCTGCTGATGCTGGCCGCCAGCCTGCCGTTTTTCCTGCTTTACGCGGAAACCCTGCCGCCTTCGCACGACGCGGCAAAAACCGGCCGCCATCGCATTGATATTCTGGCACGGCGGCGCAGACCGTCTGAAACACAGAAATAATGCGTCAAATCAAGTTTTCAGACGGCCTCTGCCGTAGGGTGTGTTGCGCAGCAACGCACGCGGTCTGTGTCGGAAAACGAATGACAGGCCGTCTGAAAAGCAGCCCCCAACGAAATCAAAACACAACAAGGAGTGGATTTATGGACACCGCAACCCTGAAAACCCGCCTGCAACAGGCGCACGTGCTGATAGCGGGCGACGTGATGCTCGACCGCTACTGGTTCGGCGACGCCGCCCGCATCTCGCCCGAAGCGCCCGTTCCCGTGGCGAAAATCGAGCGCACCGAATATCGCGCGGGCGGCGCGGCCAACGTCGCCCGCAACGTCGCCGCGCTGGGCGGACAGGCCGTGCTGCTGTCGGTTGTCGGCGACGACGAAGCGGGCGACAAACTGCACAAGCTGATGGAAGAATGCGGCGTGCAAACCGCCCTGATGCGCGACAAAACTATCTCCACCACCGTCAAAACCCGCGTCGTCGCCCGCAACCAGCAGCTCTTGCGCATCGACTTCGAAGACGCACCCGCGCACGAAGTGCTCGACAGCGTGCGGCAGGCCTTCCGCGACAAACTCTCCGGTTGCGACCTCGTCATTCTCTCCGACTACGGCAAAGGCGGCCTCGCCCACGTTGCCTCCTTTATCGAATGGGCGCGGCAGGCGGGCAAACCGGTGCTCGTCGACCCCAAAGGCAGCGACTACGCCAAATACGCCGGCGCCACGCTGCTCACGCCCAACCGCGCCGAATTGCGCGAAGTAACGGGAAGCTGGCACAGCGAAGAGGAGCTGACGGAAAAAGCGCAAACCCTGCGCCGCAACCTCGGCCTGGACGCGCTGCTGCTCACCCGCAGCGAAGAGGGCATGACCCTGTTCGGTAGCGGCGAGCCGCACCACCAACCGACGCGCGCGCGCGAAGTGTTCGACGTTTCCGGCGCGGGCGACACCGTTATCGCCACGGTGGGCTTGACAGCGGCCGCGGGCTTGGAACTGACCGAAGCCGTGCGCCTGGCCAACGCGGCGGCGGGCGTGGTGGTCGGCAAGCTGGGCACGGCGGTATGCACGTTTGACGAACTGGCACAATCATTGTAAAGTAGCGTAATAACTTGGTATGTTCATGTTGCAAAAGCCTATGTTTTGTTTAAGAATTTTCAAGAATAGGCAAGGCGCGGCAGAAAATTGCCTTATAACACAACTGCTTTGAAATTTTTTAAGGGGACGACATGGCCGTGAGCATGACCCGCCTGGAACTGAACTGGGACGACAGCGAAAGCCGCAACAAACTCGACATTACCTCCGTGCAGGCGGTTGCCGCCGTGTGGCTGGCCGACACCAAAGCCAGCCGCCATGCCGCCATGGACATAGAAACCGTGGTTGACGAGCCTTTCTCTTTTGCCTTCAACGGATTGGATGCGGCCACCGTTATCGGGCTGTTCGACGAAATCGCCCGCCAATTTCCGACCGTCCGCTTTTACGTGCGCGGCATTGGCGAAGATTTCAGCAATATGTGGCTGCGCGAGTATTTCGGCGGCGCCACCGTGTTTGCCGCCGGCCCGTTCGATCACAAAGTGTCGGAACATTTGAGCAACAAGGGCAAAAGCTGGTTCAGCCGCTGGCTGGGCAAGTAAAGCCGCAAAAAGGCCGTCTGAAAGCGTTTTTTGCAGGCGTTTTTCTGCCCGCAGCCGTTTTCAGACGGCCTGATTCCTTGCGCCGCGCCGTCTGGCCGGCCATGCAAACCCTCTGCCGCTGATTGAGATTGCCGCCTTGTGGCGGTACAATCCGCGGCGTTTTATTTTGTAAAGAAACATTATGAACCTGATTGGCGACATCCTTCCTCTAACGCATATCCTGCTCGATTCCGACGCAGGCAGCAAAAAACGTCTGTTCGAACAGGCCGGGCTGCTGCTGGAAACCGAAGCGGGCGTGCCGCGTTCGGAAGTGTTCGACTGCCTGTTTGCCCGCGAAAAACTCGGCTCGACCGGGCTGGGGCAGGGCGTGGCCGTACCGCACGGCCGTTTGGCCTCGCTGAAAAAAGCCGCCGGCGTGTTTATCCGCACCAAAGAACCCGTTCCCTTCGACGCACCTGACGGCAAACCGGTGTCGCTAGCCGTTGTCCTGCTCGTGCCCGAAGACGCCGCCGCCACGCATTTGGAAGTGCTCTCGCAACTGGCCGCACGCTTTTCCGACAAAAGCGTGCGCGAACGCCTGATGCAGGCGCAGGACGCCGCCGAAGTGCAGCGCATCCTGACGGAGCAATGATGCCCAGCATTTCCGTGCGCCGCCTGTATCAGGACAACCGCGACAAGCTGCGGCTGGCTTGGGCGGCAGGCGCGGCCGGTGCGGACAACCGCATCGGCGTCGAGGCCGACAAGCCCGTACTTGCGCTGGTCGGCCATTTGAATTTCATCCACCCCAACCAGGTGCAGGTGCTCGGCGTGGCCGAGGTCGACTACCTTGCGCGCATGGAATCGGGCGATCTGGCCTACAACTTCGAGCAGCTTTTCGAGCTGCCCATGTCGCTGGTGATCGTCGCCAACGATTTGGACGTGCCGCAAATCCTGCGCGACTACTGCCACACCAACAACGTCCCCCTGCTCACGTCCAGCCTGGAAAGCCCGTATCTGATGGACGTGCTGCGCATCTACCTGCAACGCACGCTGGCCGTGTCCACCATCAAGCACGGCGTCTTTCTCGACGTATTCGAAATCGGCGTGCTGCTCACCGGCCAGTCCGGCCTCGGCAAAAGCGAGCTGGCTTTGGAGTTGATTTCGCGCGGACACAGCCTGATTGCCGACGACGCCGTCGAGCTGCACCGCACCGGCCCCGAGCTGCTCGAAGGCCGCTGCCCGCCCATGTTGCGAGATTTCCTCGAAGTGCGCGGGCTGGGCATACTCAACATCCGCCACATCTTTGGCGAAACCTCCATCCGGCCGAAAAAATCCCTCAACCTCATCATCAACCTCGTGCCTGCCGACGACGACGACATGAAACAGCTCGACCGCCTGAGCATACGCAGCGAGACCGAAACCATCCTCAACGTCAACGTCCGCTCCGTCACCCTGCCCGTGGCCGCCGGACGCAACCTTGCCGTCCTCGTCGAAGCCGCCGTGCGCAACTACATCCTGCAACTGCGCGGCAAAGACAGCACGCGCGAATTTCTCGAACGCCACCAAAACATCATGAAAGAGCAGGGCATGCAGCATGAAGATCATCCTGATTAGCGGCCTTTCCGGCTCCGGCAAATCCGTCGCCCTCAAACAACTCGAAGACGCGGGCTACTACTGCGTCGACAACATGCCGATGGAAATACTGCCCCAGCTCGTGCTGTACCACATCCGCGGCGGCGGCGTCGAAAACCTCGCCGTCAGCGTCGACATCCGCTCCCGCATCAAAATGAGCGAAGTCGAAAAACAGCTTGCCTATCTCGCCAGACAAGGCCATCAGGCCGAAATCCTCTTTCTCGAAGCAGACGAAGCCACCCTCGTGCGCCGCTTCTCCGAAACCCGCCGCAGCCACCCGCTCGCCGCCCTCAACCAGCCCCTCACCGAAAGCCTGCGCCAAGAGCGGCAAACCCTCGCCCCCCTGCGCGAAAAAGCCTACTGTGTCGACACCTCCAAAATGAACGCCCAGCAGCTGCGCCACACCGTGCGCCGCTGGCTCGGCGCCGAACACCGGGGCATGATGCTCGTGTTCGAATCTTTCGGCTTCAAATACGGCACGCCCACCAACGCCGACTTTATCTTCGATATGCGCAGCCTGCCCAACCCCTACTACGACCCCGCCCTGCGCCCCTTCAACGGCATGCAGACCGAAATCCGCGCCTACCTCGACGCCGAACCCCTCGCAGGCGAAATGGCCGCCGACATCGCCGCCTTTCTCGAACGCTGGCTGCCGCGCATGCAGACAGAAAGCCGCAGCTACGTCACCGTCGCCCTCGGCTGCACCGGCGGCCAACACCGCTCCGTCTACATCGCCGAACGCCTGGCAGAGCATTTCCGCAGCCGCTACCCCGTCCTCGTCCGCCACCGCCAGCTCGACGCCCGCTAAAACGTCCGCGCAGACAGCCCGAAAAGGCCGTCTGAAACCCCGTATCCCTTCCGACAAACAGGCCGTCTGAAACCCGCAACCCTTTCAGACGGCCTCCACACAAAAAGGCACAGCAACATGGCAATCCAATGGTATCCCGGCCACATGCACAAGGCCAAAAAAGCCATCGCCGAACGCCTCAAAAGCGTCGACATGGTGATCGAAGTCCTCGACGCCCGCATGCCCGCATCCGGCGAAAACCCCCTGCTCGGCCAACTCTCCGCCGGCAAACCCAAACTCAAAATCCTCAACAAGCAAGACCTCGCCGACCCCGAACGCACCCGAATCTGGCTCGACGATTTCAACAGCCGTCCCGACACCCGCGCCATCGCCCTCGACGCCTCCGACCGCCAAGCCGCGCAGAAGCTCATCGCCGCCAGCCGCGCCCTCGTTCCCAACAGAGGCGGCATCGACAAACCCCTGCGCGTCCTCATCTGCGGCATCCCCAACGTCGGCAAATCCACCCTCATCAACGGCATGCTCGGCAAAAAATCCGCCAAAACCGGCAACGAACCCGGCATCACCAAAGCCGAACAGCGCCTCTTCCTTGCCGACGACTTCTGGCTCTACGACACCCCCGGCATGCTGTGGCCGAAAATCATCGTCGAAGAAGCAGGCTACAACCTCGCCGCAGGCGGCGCCGTCGGCCGCAACGCCCTCGACGAAGAAATCGTCGCCCTCGAACTCCTCGACTACCTGCGCCGCCACTACCTGCCCCTGTTGCAGGAGCGCTATCAGGCCGACAAAAACGAAAGCAGCCACTGGCGCGACGACCAATGGCTCGAATGGATAGGCCGCAAACGCGGCGCCCTCCTCCCCGGCGGCCGCATCAACTGCCAAAAAGCCGCCGAAAACACCCTCACCGACTTTCGCGACGGCCACATCGGCCGCATCACCCTCGAGACTCCGCAGCAATGGGCGCAATGGCTCAAAACCGCGCAGCAAAAGGAAGCAATCCTCAAAGCCGAACGCGAAGCGAAAAAAGCCGAACGCAAAGGCAAGGCCGTCTGAAAACCGACAGCCGGGATGCACAAACGGTTTCACCAAGCCGCCACTCCGGCAAACCGTGCGATTCCCGGCGCTCAGACGGCCTCAAGCCCAAAGGCCGTCTGAAACGCTTAGGGTCTGTTTTTTAAATATGGACGACATCCAAAAAGGCTGTTAGGTAAAGGCCGTCTGAAAGCGTGGTTTTGGCAAATTGGAAACCGCTGTCGGCAAAATGACAGATACAGGACACCGGGCAATCCGTTTGCATCTGTATGAAAAACCGCCCTGCCCTTTGCGGCGGATACGGTTTTGTTTTGGCCAATGTCCGTAAGCGGAAAACAGCATGAATAAGGCCGTCTGAAAAACCGGTTTGGGTAAACGGGTTTTTCAGACGGCCTTACGTATGGAGAGTCGGATATTCTGCCTATGGCTTACAGCGCGTCTTTCAGGGATTTGCCGGCACGGAATTTCGGCGTTTTGGCTGCGGCGATGGTGAGCGGCTCGCCAGTTTTGGGGTTGCGGCCTTGACGCTCGGCGCGTTCGCCGACGTAGAAAGAACCGAAACCGACCAATGTGACGGTGTCACCTTTTTTCAGGGCTTCGGTAATAGCATTTACCATACTGTCCAGAGCTTTGGCAGCAGCGGCTTTGGAGATGTCGGCCTCTTGAGCCATTGCTTCGATCAATTCAGACTTGTTCACGATAAGTCCCTTTCTGTCGTTTTAAAAAATGAAGAATTCCGAAACCCGAACGGCATCGGAATGCGGATGGATATGACGCGCCTTTATAGCAAGGCTGAATTTGCCGTGTCAAGGCAAAACGCACAAACGGCGGACATTTCCGGCCTAATCGCCCGCCGTTGCGGCGTTTTGCAACAAAACGCCGCCTGCGTCAGTGTTTGCGCGCTTTTACGCTTGACTTTGCCTCGGAAGCATTGGTTGCAGCATCTGCCGCCGCTTCCGCTTTAAAAGGCTCGGGACGGTATTCCAAACCCAGTTCCAGCACTTCGTCTATCCATTTGACGGGATGGATTGCCAAACCTTCCTTCACATTGGCGGGAATTTCCTCCAAATCCTTCACGTTGCCCTGCGGAATCAGCACATGCTTGATGCCGCCGCGCAGCGCAGCCAGCAGTTTTTCCTTCAAACCGCCGATGGGCAGCACTTCGCCGCGCAGGGTAATTTCGCCGGTCATGGCCACGTCGGCACGCACGGGGATATTGGTGAAGGCGGAAACCATCGCCAGCGTCATGCCGATGCCGGCGCTTGGGCCGTCTTTCGGCGTCGCCCCTTCGGGAACGTGGACGTGGATATCGCTTTTTTCGTAAAAGTCGGGTGCAAGGCCGAGGGCTTCGGCGCGGGAGCGGACGACGCTCCATGCGGCGGTGATGGATTCCTGCATCACGTCGCCCAGTTTGCCGGTGCGCACGATATTGCCTTTGCCTTTGAGGGCGACGGCTTCGATGGTGAGCAGTTCGCCGCCGACTTCCGTCCAGGCAAGGCCGGTTACCTGGCCGATGCGGTTTTCGCTTTCGGCGACACCGAAATCGAAGCGGCGCACGCCTAGGTAGCTGCTCAGGTTTTGCGAGTCCACCACGATGGCTTCGGGCTTGTCTGCGCCCTTGCCCGCATCTTCCGCCAGCTGCGCCGCCATCACGCCTTTGCGGCAGATTTTGGCGATTTCGCGGTCGAGCGAGCGCACGCCTGCTTCGCGGGTGTAGTAGCGCACAATGTCGCGCACGGCTTCTTCGCGGATGTCGATTTCGCCTTCGCGCACGCCGTTGCGCTCCATCTGTTTGGGCACGAGATACTGCATGGCGATGCTGACTTTTTCGTCTTCGGTGTAGCCCGACAGGCGGATGATTTCCATGCGGTCGAGCAGCGCCGACGGAATATTCATGCTGTTGGACGTGGCGATGAAGAGTACGTCGCTCAAATCGTAGTCCACTTCGACGAAGTGGTCGGCGAAAGTGCTGTTTTGTTCGGGGTCGAGCACTTCCAGCAGCGCGCTGGACGGATCGCCGCGGAAATCGTTGCCGAGTTTGTCGATTTCGTCGAGCAGGAACAGCGGGTTTTTCACACCGGCCTTAATCATGCCTTGGATGATTTTTCCGGGCATCGAGCCGATGTAGGTGCGGCGGTGGCCGCGGATTTCGCTCTCGTCACGCACGCCGCCCAAGGCCATGCGCACGTATTTGCGGCCGGTGGCTTTGGCGATGGACTGGCCTAGCGATGTTTTGCCCACACCCGGAGGGCCGACGAGGCACAGAATCGGCCCTTTGAGCTTGTCGCTGCGTTTTTGCACGGCCAGGTATTCCAAGATGCGCTCTTTCACTTTTTCCAAACCGTAATGATCGGCATCCAGCACCAAATCGGCTTTGGCAATATCTTTGATAACGCGCGTTTTTTTCTTCCACGGCAGTTCGAGCAGCGTATCTATATAGTTGCGCACCACGGTGGACTCGGCCGACATCGGCGGCATCATCCGCAGCTTTTTCAACTCCGAAAGCGCTTTTTCTTCCGCTTCCTTGCTCATGCCTGCTTCGCGTATCTGCGTTTCAAGCTTGTCGAGTTCGGCACGCTCGTCTTCCTCACCCAATTCCTTATGGATGGCTTTGACCTGCTCGTTCAGATAATACTCGCGCTGCGATTTTTCCATTTGCCGCTTGACGCGGCCGCGAATGCGTTTTTCCACTTGCAGGATGTCCAGCTCGGCATCAAGCTGGCCGAGCAGGAATTCCATTCTTTCGGCCACATCGACGCGGTTGAGCACTTCTTGGCGCAATTCCAGTTTCAGTTGCAGATGTGCGGCCACGGTGTCGGTCAGACGGCCGTTGTCTTCAATGCCGGAAATCGTGCCCAACACTTCGGCAGGGATTTTCTTGTTCAGCTTGGCAAACTGCTCGAACTCGTTCAGCAGCGTGCGGCGCAGAGCTTCCATATCGCGGCCTTCGGAAACGCCTTCCTCGGCAGCTTCCACTTGGGCAAAGAAATAGTCGCCGCTGCCGTCCACCGACAGAGCGCGGGCGCGGCTGATGCCTTCCACCAGCACCTTTACCGTGCCGTCCGGCAGCTTCAACACTTGCAAGATGTTGGCAATCGTGCCCATCTTGTGCAGATCGTCGGCCTGCGGCTCTTCGTCGTTGGGGTTTTTCTGTGCCAACAGGAAAACTGGTTCGTCGTTTTCCATCGCTTTTTCCAAAGCGGCAATCGATTTCGCACGGCCGACAAACAGCGGCAGCACCATATGCGGATACACCACCACATCGCGCAGCGGCAGCAGGGCCAGGGCGCGGTAGTCTTCTGAGAATTGTGTTTTAGCCATAGTTTTTTCTTCCTTTACCAAATTCAAGGCCGCCAAATTGGGCTGGCGGTGTTTTTTTCAAGACTTGAAAAGAGGCCGTCTGAAACTTATCTCGCGGCAGACTTTGCACCCCGATTGCGTTAGAATACGCCCCACTGTTTTTCAGACGGCCTCTTCCGCACCATACAGGCCGTCTGAAAACAAACCAGGATAAAACCATGACGCCGCAAACAGAAAAACTCATCGATTTCCCCTGCGCCTTCCCCATCAAAGTGATGGGCGCGCAACACCCCGACTTCCTGCCCGAAATCCTCAAAACCGTGCAACAACATGCCCCCGATACCACGGAGGCACACATCGCCAGCCGCCCCAGCAGCGGCGGCAACTATCTTGCCGCCACCGTCACTGTGCAGGCGCAAAACCAAGAACACCTCGACAACATCTACCGCAGCCTGACCGCGCACCCGCTGGTGAAAGTGGTGTTGTGATGAAAACCGTAGATCTCGGCCGCCGCGACTACCTGCCCGTTTTCGAAGCCATGAAGCGCTTCAACGACAGCCGCAGCGCCGATACGGAAGACGAATTATGGGTTGTCGAACACAACCCCGTTTTCACGCAGGGGCTGGCGGGCAAGGCCGAACACCTGCTGGATGCCGCAGACATCCCCGTCGTCCAAATCGACCGCGGCGGCCAGATTACCTACCACGGCCCCGGCCAGCTCGTCGTCTACACCATGATCGATTTCAAACGGCGCAAAACCAGCGTCCGCCACATCGTCTCCGCCTTGGAAAACAGCATCATCGCCACCCTCGCCGCTTACGGCATCGCATCGGCTGCCGACCCGCAGCGCCCCGGTGTTTACGTGGACAGCAAAAAAATCGCCTCCCTCGGCCTGCGCATCAAAAACGGCTCGGTTTACCACGGCCTCGCCCTCAATGTAAACATGGACTTGACACCGTTTACCCACATCAACCCCTGCGGCTATGCCGGATTGCAAATGACGCAAATCGCTGATCTCGTCAGCCCCTGCCCCACCCTTGCCGACGTGGCCGGCAAACTGACCGCGCTGCTGAACAAAAATCTGGCGGCAGAGGCCGTCTGAAAACCAAAAACGAAAGACACACCATGAGTACCGAAACCACCAACCCCCTAGACAACCGACAAGGCGTCAAACACACCGGCGCGGCAAAAACCGCCCGCATCCCCATCAAAGTCGTCCAGCCCGAGCAGAAGCTGAAAAAACCCGAATGGATACGCGCCAAGCTGCCCAATCCGAAAAAATTCTTTGAGATTAAAGACATTCTGCGCGAGCAGAAAATGCACACCGTCTGCGAAGAAGCCGCCTGCCCCAACATCAGCGAATGTTTCAGCAAAGGCACGGCCACCTTCATGATTATGGGCGACATGTGTACCCGCCGCTGCCCCTTCTGCGCCGTCGGCCACGGCCGCCCCAACCCGCTCGATCCCGAAGAACCGCAAAACCTCGCCAACTCCGTGCGCGCCATGAATTTGCGCTACGTCGTCATTACATCGGTTGACCGCGACGATTTGCGCGACGGCGGCGCCCAGCACTTTGCCGACTGCATCACCGCCATCCGCCAAACCAGCCCGCACACCAAAATCGAGATTCTTGTACCCGATTTCCGCGGCCGCCTTGACATTGCCCTGAAAATCTTGGCCGAAACCCCTCCAGACGTAATGAACCACAATCTCGAAACCCATCCGCGCCTGTACAAAATGGCGCGCCCGGGCGCGGACTACAAACACTCGCTCGAACTGCTGCGCCGCTACAAGGAAATGCAGCCCGGTGTTCCCACCAAATCGGGCATCATGGTCGGCTTGGGCGAAACCGACGACGAAGTGCGCGAAATCATGGACGATATGCGCGCGCACAATGTCGAAATGATTACCATCGGCCAATATTTGCAGCCTTCAGACGGCCACCTGCCCGTTTTGCGCTACGTTACGCCCGATATGTTCAAACAGTTCGAGCGCGAAGCCTACGGCAAAGGTTTCCAAAACGCCGCCTGCGGCGCGATGGTGCGCTCCAGCTACCACGCCGACGAACAGGCCGCCGAAGCCCTGCGCGAACAAAGCAAATCCACCCCCTGCGGCCATCATTGAAGGCAGGCGTGACATACAAAAAAGCCCGATCAAAATCGGGCTTTTCCTGTTTTGCCTAAACGGCCGCATTCATTATCCGAACCGCTTATTGCAGGCACTTTTGAATCCACAGCCTTTGCTGGGCGGGATTAAGCAGCTGGTAAAACTTATGCTGGACGGCCATCTCATCAACGGCAAACTGCAAGCCGTTTTCATAACGTTCGGCAACATAGCGGTGCGCCTGGCGCTCGTCGAACTGCGGTGCGGACAAAATCCGCAGCAGATTGTCGCGCCGACTGCGTTCGGAGCGGCGGTTGTTCTGAACCAGGCGTTCCACCGCCTGTTTGTATTCGCCGCGCAGGATGCGCAGCTCGTCGTATTGCTCGCGGGACAGATTGAGTTGGCGGATGTCGCAGTTAGTGTGGAAATCTTGGATGGTCAGCGCGAAAGCTGCGGGCGAGAGGCCGCACAAAAAGCCGGAAACGGCAGCGGCGCGGAGCATTCGGCGTGATAGATAGGTAAGCACTTTGTTCGTTCTCGGCTTGGTCTGACAGGCAGGGAAAATCAGGGCGCAAATATAAAGGAACAGCCCGTCAATCGCGGTATAATAGCCGTAAACTTGCGTAAAACAAACCGTGATTGACTGAATATTATGACATTGTGCCCGCAAAATGCCGTGCGGCAGAATTTTATGTTGCAAAAATGCAATCGCGCCGCTTTTTATGCCATTTGAAAAAATCCAAAACGGGCAGCGCCCGACAACAGAGGAACCCATGCACAAATTCCGTATCGCCCCCAGCATTTTGTCGGCCGATTTTGCCCGTTTGGGCGAAGAAGTTTCCCGTGTTATCGAAGCGGGAGCGGATCTGATCCATTTCGACGTGATGGACAACCATTACGTGCCCAACCTCACCTTCGGCCCGATGGTGTGCGCCGCCATCAAACCTTATGCCTCCGTGCCGGTAGATGTGCATCTGATGGTTGAACCGGTAGACGATTTGATTAACGCTTTTGCCAAAGCGGGCGCCGACATCATTACCTTCCACCCCGAAGCCAGCCGCCATGTCGACCGCAGCCTCAGCCTGATACGCGAACACGGCTGCCAAGCCGGACTGGTACTCAACCCCGCTACCTCCGTTTCCGTATTGGAAAACGTGCTCAACCGCCTCGATATGGTGCTGCTGATGTCGGTCAACCCCGGCTTCGGCGGCCAGAGCTTTATCCCGCACACGCTGGAAAAAATCCGTCAAACCCGCGCCCTGCTCGACCGCTACCACGAACGTAGCGGGCGGCACATCGCCATCGAAGTGGACGGTGGCGTCAAAACCGCCAACATTGCCGAAATCGCCGCCGCAGGCGCGGACACCTTTGTCGCCGGTTCGGCTATTTTCGGTCGGCCCGACTACCGTGCCGTTATCGACGCCATGCGTGTCGAGCTGGCTAAGGCCGTCTGAAAACCTTCCGCCGCCTGAGCAAAGTTTAAAATTTTCAGACGGCCTCTTCACATACACGAAAGCAGATTATGAAAACCCTCACCGAATGGCTTACCCACTTGGAAACCGCCCACAGCAACGGCCCGATAGACATGGGCTTGGAGCGCGTCGGCGAAGTGAAACGGCGCATGTCCTTAAACCCCGCCTGTCCCATCATCGTCGTGGCGGGCACCAACGGCAAAGGCTCGGTCTGTGCCTTTCTCACGCACATTTACAAAGAAGCCGGTTTCAAAACCGGCACCCTCACCAGTCCCCACCTGCTGCGCTACAACGAGCGCATCGCCCTCAACGGCGAGCCCGTTTCAGACGGCCTCATCACCGCATCCTTCGAGCGCATCGAAGCCGCACGCGGCGACATCTCCCTCACCTATTTCGAATTCAACACCCTCGCCGCCGTCGACATCTTCATCCGCGAACAGGTCGACATCATTATTCTCGAAGTCGGCCTCGGCGGCCGCTTGGACGCCGTCAATGTTTTTGACGGCGACGTCGCCGTCGTCACCAGCGTCGACCTCGACCACCAAGCCTTTCTCGGCGACACCGTCGAACAGGTCGGCTACGAAAAAGCCGGCATCTTTCGCAGCAGCCGCCCCGCCGTCATCGGCCAAAACCTACCGCCGCAGTCGCTCGTCGAACACGCGCGCCAAACAAACACCGACCTGCTGATCGCCAAACGCGACTTCGACTTTGTCAAACTGGAAAACCAGCAATGGTCGTTCCGCTTCCATCCCGAAAGCAGCAGCCTGTTTTCAGACGGCCTCAAACGCAACCGCAATGCCCTGCCCATGCCCGCCCTGCGCGGCGGCTACCAACTGCACAACGCCGCCGCCGCCCTCGCCGCCGTCGAATGCCTCAACGGCAGACTGCCCATCGACGTCGGCGCCATCAAACGCGGCCTTTTGGGCGCGGAAAACCCCGGCCGCTTCCAAGTGCTGCCCGGCCGCCCGATCACCGTGTGGGACGTCAGCCACAACCCCCACGCCGCCCGCGCTATGCGCCAAAGCCTGATCGGCCTGCCCTTCGCGCAAAAACGCACCGCCGTGTTTTCCATGCTGTCCGACAAAGACATAGACGGCGTTATCGACATCCTCAAAGACCAGTTCGACATCTGGTACGCCGCCCCCCTGCACCTGCCGCGCGGCATGAGCGCCGAAGAGATCGCCGCCAAACTTGAGGCGCACGGTATAGGCGAAATCCGCACCTTCGCCAGCGTCGCCGACGCCTACCATGCCGCTTTTGCCGACAGTACGGAAAATGATAGAATCGCCGTTTTCGGCTCTTTCCACACCGTAGCCGAAGTCATGACCCTCAGCGAAAAACCGACGGGACACCACGCCGCGCAATAACACACACGGGAAGCAAAATGGCAGACAAACGACTGGACAGCATGAACGAATACGAGCAGCTCAAACGCAAAAACCGCCGCCGCCTGGTCGGCGCGTCGGCCATGGTTGTCGTCGCAGGCATCGTATTCGGCGCGGCAGTCGGCAGCGAAGAGCCCTCCGCCGAACCCGCGCCTCCCGCCTTTGCCCAACCGGAAACGCTGACGCCGCAACCCATCTTCCCCGAAGGCGCGTCCGCCGAACAGGACGATGCCGCCAACGACACCTTCGAAATGCCGTCCGACCCTGTTCCCGAAGCCAAGCCGGCAGAAGCCAAACCCGTATACGAACTGAAAGAAGGACAGGAAAGCGTCGAGCAGACCGATGCCGACGGCTCAGTGCGCACCATCGTCAAAAAAGCCGAGCCCGCCCGCTACGACCGCGGCAGCGAACCCGTCGTCACCATCAACAACACCAACAAACAGGCAGCGGAAAAAGCCAAACGCAAAGAAGCCGAGAAAGCCGCCGAAGCCAAACGGCTTGCACAGGAAAAACAGCGCGAAGAAGCGGAACGCCGCGCCGAAGCCGAGCGCATTGCCGCCGAAGAAAAAGCCGTTCGAGAACAAAAACTGGCTGAAGAACGCAGCAAAGAAGAGCGCAAACGCCGCGCCGAAGAAAAACGCGCCGCCGATCGCGAAGCCCGCCTGAAACAGGAAGAGCTTGCCCAAGCGCGCAAAGAAGCGGAATTGAAAAAACGTGCCGAAGCACGCAAAGCCGCCGAAGAAAAACGCCTTGCCGAAACGCAAAAACGCGAAGAAGCCAAACAGGCCGCCGAGGAAAAACGTTTGGCGGAACTGAAAAAACGCCGGGAAGAACAAAAACAGGCCGAAGAAAGACGCCTAGCCGATCAGAAAAAGCAACTGGAAGCCAAAAAACAGGCTGAGGAGAAACGTCTTGCCGAGCAGAAAAAGCGTCAGGAAGCCGAAAAACAGCAGGCCGAAGCCAAGCGTCAGGCCGAGTTGAAAAAACAAGCCGAAGCGAAAAAGGCGGCTGAGGAAAAACGCCTGGCCGAACAGAAAAAACGGCAGGAAGCCGAAAAACAGCAGGCCGAAGCCAAACGTCAGGCCGAGTTGAAAAAACAGGCCGAAGCGAAAAAGGCGGCTGAGGAAAAACGTCTGGTCGAACAGAAAAAACGGCAGGAAGCCGAAAAACAGCAGGCCGAAGCCAAACGTCAGGCCGAGTTGAAAAAACAGGCCGAAGCGAAAAAGGCGGCTGAGGAAAAACGCCTGGCCGAACAGAAAAAACGGCAGGAGGCCGAAAAACAGCAGGCCGAGGCCAAACGTCAGGCCGAGTTGAAAAAACAGGCCGAAGCGAAAAAGGCCGCCGAAGAAAAACGTTTGGCCGAACAGAAAAAGCAGCAGGACGCCAAAAAACAGGCTGAGGAAAAACGCCTGGCCGAGCAGAAAAAACGTCAGGAAGTCGAGAAGCAGCAGGCCGAAGCGAAAAAAGCAGCCGAAGAAAAACGCATTGCCGAGCAGAAGAAAAAACAGGCCGAGGCGAAAAAGGCCGACAACCGGGCGCAGCAGGCTCTCGACAATAAAGGCAAGTCCGCCAAGTCCGATCCGCAGGCGGTTTTGGAAAACCAAAAAGGCCGCCGCGCCATGATTCAAACAGGCGCCTACCGCTCGCAGGAGCAGGCGAAAAAAATCCAGCAGCGCCTGGCCGACGCCGGATACAGCGCCTCCATCAGCGAAGCGGACACCGCAAACGGCAAAGTCTACCGCGTCCGTACAGGCTCATTCCCCAATCAGGAAGCCGCGCAAAAAGCACTGGCCCGCATCAGAATGCAGGGTTTGGACGGCGCGGTGGTGCTGGGCAAATGACCGAGAGGCCGTCAGAAAGAGCCAAGCGCCTTTTCAGACGGCCTCTTCCCCGTTTTTCCGATTTATCCCTATGTCCCTATTCGATATTTTCGCCCTGTCCGTCATCGCCTTGTCGGCGGTGTCCGCCACCGTGCGCGGCATCATCAGCGAACTTTTGTCGCTTATCACCTGGCTGCTGGCGCTGGCCGTTGCCAAAATCGCCGCCGCCCCGCTGGGCGCGTCGGTTTTGTCGGTGATACAGCCGCCCGTGCTGGCCACCGCTGCCGGTTTCGTCGCCGCCTTTGCCGCCGTGATGCTGGTGATGTCGCTGCTGCGCCCACTGCTGACCGGCGGCGCAAAGACGGTGGGACTGGGCGGCATCAACCGCCTGCTCGGTACGTTCTACGGCACACTGCGCGGCGGCGTGATGGTGACGCTGGCGGTGCTGGTATGCGCCTTTACCGACCTGCCGCAGAGCGAGGATTGGCGCAGCGCGCAAAGCGCCCCCTTTTTCGAGAGCGCGGCCGAATTGGCCGTTCCCTATCTGCCCGATTATCTGGCGGGCAAAATCAAATACTAACTTTTTGGAGACGAAGCGATGTGCGGTGTTTTCGGCCTGGTGGCTCACGAACCGGTAAACCAATTATTGTATGACGGCCTGCAAATGCTCCAACACAGGGGGCAGGATGCGGCGGGAATCGCCACGCTGGAAGGCCAGACCTTCCACATGCACAAAGGCAAAGGCATGGTGCGCGAAGTGTTCCGCACCCGCAATATGCGCGAGCTGACCGGCAACACCGGCATCGGCCACGTCCGCTATCCCACGGTAGGCAATGCGGGCAGCACGGCCGAAGCGCAGCCGTTTTACGTCAGCTCCCCCTTCGGCATCGTGCTGGCGCACAACGGCAACCTCACCAACACCGACGAGCTTTACCAAAGCGTGTGCGACAAACACCTGCGCCACGTCAATACCGGCTCCGACTCCGAAGTGCTGCTCAACGTACTGGCACACGAGTTGCGCCGCGAAGTGACCGCGTCGGGCAGCCACGAATTGTCCGTCGATCACATCTTCAACGCCGTTTCCAGCCTGCACAAACTCGTGCGCGGCGCCTACGGCGTCGTCGCCCTGATTGCCGGCTACGGCCTGCTCGCCTTCCGCGACCCCTTCGGCATCCGCCCGCTCACCCTGGGCAGAAATATCAATGAAAAAGGGCAGACCGACTGGGCGGTGGCCTCCGAATCCGTCGTGTTCAACAGCCTCGCCTACGAACTCGTGCGCGACATCGCCCCCGGCGAAGCCGTCTTCATTAGCAACGACGGCAGGCTCTACAGCCGCCAATGCGCCGACGCGGCTGAGCTCACCCCTTGCCTGTTCGAATACGTCTACTTCGCCCGCCCCGACTCCGTTATCGACGGCGTGTCCGTCTACCAGGCGCGCGTCAACATGGGCGTCAGCCTCGCCGAAAAAGTGAAAAGCGAAATCAGCCTCGACAACATCGACGTCGTCATGCCCATCCCCGACACCAGCCGCCCCAGTGCGATGGAACTGGCCGCCCACCTCGGCAAACCCTACCGCGAAGGCTTCATCAAAAACCGCTACATTGGCCGCACCTTCATCATGCCCGGCCAGGCCACGCGCAAAAAATCCGTGCGCCAGAAACTCAACCCGATGGACAGCGAATTCAAAGGCAAAAACATCCTCCTCGTTGACGACTCCATCGTGCGCGGCACCACCAGCCGCGAAATCGTCGAAATGGCCAAAGCCGCCGGCGCGAAAAAAGTCTATTTCGCCTCCGCCGCCCCCGAAGTACGCTACCCCAACGTCTACGGCATCGACATGCCCACCCGCGAAGAACTCATCGCCAACGGCCGCACTGCCGCCCAAATCGCCGCCGAAATCGGCGCCGACGGCTGCGTCTTCCAAAACCTCGCCGACCTCGAAAACGTCATCCTCGGCATGAATCCCGCCATCGACGGCTTCGACGACTCCTGTTTCAGCGGCCGCTACCGCACCGGCGACATCGACGAAGCCTACCTGCAACGCCTCTCCGACAGTAAATCCTCCGGCGCCGCCGCCTTCGTCCGCTCCGGCCTCATCGACCACAGCGTGCGCGTCGAAGACGGCAGCGAAGAATAGGCCGTCTGAAACCCCAGCCCCGGCATAGCGCGTTTTTCAGACGGCCTAAGGGTTCGTCAAGGTGCAATGTCGGATTCCCTTCTCCCGCAACCTATCGACAGAAAGAGAAAAAACAAAAAATGAAACCCGCCCTACCCCTCAGCGCTTTACTCTCCGCCATCGCCCTGACCGCCTGCCAGCCGCAACAGGCCGACGCGCCCGCTGCGGCCTCGTCTCCCGCCCCCGCACAAGCCGCGCCGCACGGCGCCTCCGCCCCGTCCGCAGAAGCGGCACGCAAACAGGAAGATCCCGCCTTCAAAGCCGACGCCCTGCTGCTACTCAAAACCATAGAAGAAATCGGCACGCAAAGCTCGCTGTATCTCGATTCCGACGACATGCGCCGCAAAGTCGAAGAAATCCGCAAAACCGCCGACAAAGCCCGCCGCAACCGCCTCACCGTCGAAATCTACCGCAGCAACATCCAAGTCTACCAAGACGCCGTTGCCAAGCTGCAAGATCTGAAAGTGCAGGACAAAGAAACCGCCGCCCTGCGCGATTTGTGGATTAAAAAATTCAAAACCGACATCGAACTCTTCGAAATCCAAATCAAAGAACAGGACAACGGCCTCAGCGACGAACAGCTGCAAGAAAAATACAAAGACCTCTACCGCCAAAACCGCGAGCTGGCACAAGACGCTGCCGAGCAGAACATGGCCTTCTACAAACGCACGCGCTAAGCTGAACCGCTTCCTAAACTGCGCCACAAAAGGCCGTCTGAAAACGCCCAGCGCGTTCAGACGGCCTCTTTGCATCTGCCCCACCGGTTTTCACTTCGTTGGCGCTTTGTTTTCAGAAACATCATGTCCGCATAGATGGGAACGGGCTCACAGCACCACTCCGTTCCGACACCTCCGTGAAGCAGGTAAAACGGATTAAGGCCGTCTGAATATTCCGCGCATCGCGGCGCATATCGACTCTTCCCGCTTTCAGAAGGCCTCATAGCCCTCTTTGTTCCGACACCTCCGTGAAGCAGGTAAAACAGATTAAGGCCGTCTGAACATTCCGTGCATCGCGGCGCATACCGTCTCTTCCCGTTTTCAGACGGCCTCATAGCCTTCTCTATTCCGACACCTCCATGCCGCAGACAAAACAGATTAAGGCCGTGCGCCAATCGGGCTATAATCCGCCCCTTTTTCCGACTCCCCCGCCGCCATGACCGACAACCCGTGCTACCTGATACTCGCCCCCATGCAGGGGCTGGCCGACGCGCCGATGCGCGACCTGCTCACCCGCATCGGCGGCTTCGACGAATGCGTCAGCGAGTTCGTCCGCATCACGCACACCGTCCACTCCCGCGCCGCCTGGCTCAAACACGCGCCCGAAATGGCACACGGCAACCGCACACCCTCGGGCGTGCCCTGCACCGTCCAGCTTTTGGGCAGCGACGCGGAAAACATGGCGGCCAACGCGCTGGAAGCCGTGCGCTTCGGCGCGGAAAAAATCGACCTCAACTTCGGCTGCCCCGCGCCCACGGTCAACAAACACCAAGGCGGCGCGGTGCTGCTCAAAGAACCCGAGCGCGTGCACCACATCGTCAAAACCCTGCGCCGCGCCCTGCCCGCGCACATCCCGCTCACGGGCAAAATGCGCCTCGGTTTCGACGACAAATCGCTGGCGCTGGAAAACGCGCAGGCCATCGCAGAAGGCGGCGCCTGCGCCCTCACCGTGCACGCCCGCACCAAAGTTGAAGGCTACGAGCCGCCCGCGCACTGGGCTTGGGTGAAAAAAATCGCCGCAGCGGTGGACATTCCGGTAACGGCCAACGGCGACGTGTTCACCTTGCAGGACTATCTTGCCATTCGGCGTGAAAGCGACTGCGCGGGCGTGATGATCGGGCGCGGCGCGGTCATCCGCCCGGGTTTGGCGCGGCAGATCAAGGCGTATGAAAACGGTGAAGACGCGCCGGAAATGGCGTTTGCCGAAACGCTGCAATGGATGCGGCTGTTTGTGGATTTGTGTCTGGACGCGGCGCACGGCAGCGAAAAATACGCCGTCGCCCGCCTGAAACAGTGGTTGGGGATGATGAAACAGGCCGAGCCGCAGGCGCGGGATTTGTTCGACGCCGTGCGCACGCTGAAAGAGGCGGACGCGGTAAAACGGGTGCTGGCGGCGTTTGCGGACAAAGAGGCCGTCTGAAAAACGCATTTCACCGCAGCCGGAACGCTTTTTCAGACGGCCTCAAAGCAAGTGCGGATAAAGAACGAAAACACCGCCCGGCCCTACAAGAGATGCTTTTTTTTTGCATGCTTAGACGTTCTGCAATTTGCGGCATAAATCGCGGCGGTATCGCTGTTGTTGTCTATACAGATAGAACCTGACCAGCCAGCGCGGCAGCCGTTTTTTCAGCGTAATGTCTTCGGCAAAATCCAACTCGGTGCGGTTGTCGTCCAATGCGGTAAAACGCCCCGTCCAATGTCCAGAAAAATAGTCGTTTTCCATGTCAAACGCCCATAAATGCGGCGGCTGCGTTTGGGTAACGCGAAACAGTGTGGCCGCGCCCGATTGGGTGTGCTCGACAAACTGTGTGTCGTCCAGCCGTTCGATTTTGGCCAAACCGCTGCGCCATGCGTAGTCGGTCAATGAAGTAACGGTGCGCCACACGGTTTGGATGTCAGCAGGGACGGTGTAGCAGATTCGGGATTGGATAGACATGAGAATTCCTTTGCATGCAGCTTAAACAGAGTTTCAGGCAGTCTTTCAGACGGGCAGGTATTTCCCCGCTTCGCGCAAGCTCAGTTTGGCCATTTTGTGCCGGTGGCGGTTGATAAAGCCTTGTACCCATTCGGGGTTGGTTTTGCTGTAATCGCGCAATGCCCAGCCGATGGCTTTGTTGATGAAAAATTGGCGTAAGTAACAAATTTACTGCTAAATCAGAGAAGCAACGCACTAAGTAACAAATTTACTGCTGCAAATTCATTTTCTAGCAAAATGATCCTTAATAAACCT
>NZ_JBKGTW010000008.1:0-70747 GCF_046546535.1 Neisseria sp. WLZKY-1 | reverse complement strand
ACCGAAGGAGCAATTACTGCCTACCGAAACATTAAACGTGAAGATTCACCCGAACTATATGCAAAAGCTCAAGTTAATCTTGGTGTTATTTGGGGAGAACAGGAAGATACCGAAGGAGCAATTACTGCCTACCGAAACATTAAACGTGAAGATTCACCCGAACTATATGCAAAAGCTCAAGTTAATCTTGGTGTTATTTGGGGAGAACAGGGAGATATCGACGGAGTAGTTTCCACCTGCCAAAACGTTAAGCATGAAGATTCACCAGAAGCGTATGCAATGGCTCAATTTAATCTCGGCGTTACTTTGGGAAAACGAGGAGATGACGAAGGAGCAATAGCTGCCTACCAAAACGTTAAGCATGAAGATTCGTCTGAACAGTATGCAAAAGCTCAATTTAATCTCGGCGTTACTTTGGGAAAACGAGGAGATGACGAAGGAGCAATAGCTGCCTACCAAAACGTTAAGCATGAAGATTCGTCTGAACTATATGCAAAAGCTCAAGTTAATCTTGGTGTTATTTTGGGAGAACAGGAAGATACTGAAGGAGCAATGGCTGCCTACCAAAACGTTAAGCGTGAAGATTCACCAGAACAGTATGCGAAAGCTCAGCTTAATCTCGGTGTTATTTTGGGAGAACAGGAAGATACTGAAGGAGCAATGGCTGCCTACCAAAACGTTAAGCGTGAAGATGCGCCCGAACAGTATGCGAAAGCCCAATTTAATCTCAGTGGTATCTTGAGAAAACAGGGTAATATCGAAGGAGAAATTGCTGCCTACCAAAATATTCAACCCAATGATTCTCAGGAAGTGTATGCAACAGCACAAGTGAATCTCGGTTCTACTTTAGCAGAGCGTGGTGATACCAAAGAAGCAATTGCCGCATTCCGCAACATTGCATATCAAGATTTAGAAGATACAAAGACATATAAGGAATATTACTACCAGTTTGAAAGCAGAATAAAAATAGCCAACTGCACTTCAGAGTGTGCTATCAGGATGGTGAGAATTCCTGATTTTGTTGAAAACCTAATCCTCAAACTATTGGTTAACAAAAACAAAAAAATAACCGAAGCAAAAGTTGCCCACTACACCCGCCCATCTACCGCAGGTGTGATAACCAAACATGACAGCCCTTCCAAATTTCGTCTGAGTACCATCAAAAATGTCAATGACCCCAGCGAAGGGGCGGTGTTCTACCAATATGTAGAAAAATCCGGCAAGCTGCCGCCCGCGCTCACCAATGAAGCAGACAACCCTGCTGCTGCGGTTTTTCTCAGTTGTTTCACTTTCAATCACGACAGCCTGAACCAGTTCCGACTGTATGGCAAAGAAAACGGGCAGGAAGCATCGGGGGTGAGCCTGGTTTTCAATGATTCGTTTTTCAGCGGCGAAAATCCGTTTGCCATGCTTTCGGCCAACTTAAACACGATAGTGCAAAATTTTGGCGAAAGCGGACAAAGCAAGCCTGATCATGCCGAAATGCAGCCTTTGCCCAAGCTTCCTCTGTTTCGTTGCATTTATCTTGACCCGCAAAGCGGCTATCTGTCGGTTGCCCACCGCGATAAAGCCACTTTTTATGCCGAAACATGGCACGACGATAAAGCGGCTGATCATAAGGCTGTCTGCGAAAAAGCCGAGAAGCAATGGGAATCTTATCGGAAGAAAATTGACGGGCTGGCCGAAGAAATCAAAACCGATTTGGCTAAGCTGGCGCAGATGGTGCGCGATGTGGCAAAAGACGCAGAAGACGATGTTTTGGAAGCCCTTGCCTTTATCCTGCAGCCGCTGCGCTATCTGGTGAAACACGCCGCGTTTCAGGAAGAACAGGAATGCCGCATGATTTATATCGGCGATTTGCTCAACGACAAGCGTATTCATACCGATTGGAACGCGCGGCAGATGTATCTCGAATACTCCGTATCGGTGCGGGATTCGTTAAACAAAATCTATCTCTCGCCCGGTGCGGAGCCGTATGCGGATTTTTTCAAACGCGAATTGCCTGAGCTGGCGAAAAACGGCAGCATCCGCCGTTCGCAGAATCCGTTTCGCAATAAGTAAACCGTTACAAAAGGCCGTCTGAAACCTTTTCAGACGGCCTTTTGTTATCTGTCGGCACAGCGGCGGGGCGGGTTCAGCGGAAGCGGCCGCCTTTGATTTGCAGGCCGTCGGGGTTGAGTCGGGCGGCGAGGGGGTTGTTGCGCAGGGCGTGGGTGAGGGCGGTGGCGAGGCCGTCGGCGGCATCGGGCTGGGGGGTGCCGGAGAGGCGCAGCATGCGCACGACCATGTGCTGAACCTGTTCTTTGGCGGCTTTGCCCTGGCCGACGACGGCCTGTTTGATTTGCAGGGCGGTGTATTCGTAGACGGGCAGGCCGCGGATGACGAGGGCGGCGACGACCGCGCCGCGTGCCTGGCCGAGCATGAGGGTGGAGGCGGGGTTGGCGTTGACGAACACTTTTTCGACGGCGGCCTGCTGCGGGCGGTATTGTTCGATGATTTGGCCGATGTTTTCGACGATGATGCCGATGCGTCCGGCCAGTTCGTCGCCGGGGATGGTTTTGATGCAGCCGGAGGCGACGTAGCGGTGTTCGCGGCCGACGATGTCGATGATGCCGAAGCCGGTGGTGCGGCTGCCGGGGTCGATGCCGAGGATGCGCAGGGGTTGGGCGGTCATGCGGTGGTTTCCGTGTCGGGGAGCGGGGCGGCGTTGTGCCAGAGTGCTGTTTTTTCGGCTTTGTCCAGGCGTTTGATTTGCGCTTCGCGTTTTTGCGCCGCGCTTTTGGTGAGGCCGCTGTCGGTGAGGCGCATTTGTTGCGGTTTGTGCATGCGGGTGTAGCGGGCGCCGCGTCCGTTGCGGTGGGCAGCAAAGCGTGCGGCGGGGCGGTTGCTGATGCCGCAGTAGAGCGAGCCGTTGCCGCAGAGGATGAGGTAGACGCTCCATGCGGTGTCGGGCGTGGCAGTGTCGGTCATGGGAGGCCGTCTGAAAGTTGGGGATGGGGCGCAAAGGCCGTCTGAAACCTTTTCAGACGGCCTGGTTAGATACCGCTGCGTTTATTTGATGCGGTTGACGGGCAGGGGGACGATGTTGCCGTCGGTGAGGGCGAACCACCAGTAGCCGGTGCGGCCCGCTTCGGTGGCGTGGTCGACGCGGCAGAAGGCGAAGGCGGTGTTGTTGATGCAGCCGAAGTGGTGCGGCTGCCAGCTTGCGGGCAGGTGTTTTTTCCATTTTTCAACGTCGCCTTTGGCTGAGGTGACGAGGCGGCATTCGCCCGTGCCTTGGCAGACGGGCTGCCATTGGCCGCCCGCTTCGCGGCCGTTCATGATCCATTGTTTGCCGTTGAGGGCGAATTGCATCTGCATGGGGGTGGGGTTTTCGTTTTGGTCGAGCAGGACGTATTCGCCCTGGTCGGCTGCGGAAAGGGGGGCGGCGGCCAGTTGCGCGGCGGCGGTGAGGGCGAGAAGGGCGGTCAGGCTTTTTTTCATGACAGGTTTCCTTTTTTCTTTTCGGGGGGGGGGAGGGAAGGCCGTCTGAAAAACTTTTCAGGCTTTCAGACGGCCTTGGGGATTACACACCCTGTTTCAGGCTGGCTTCGATAAAGCCGTCCAAATCGCCGTCGAGCACGGCTTTGGTGTTGCCGACTTCGTGGCCGGTGCGCAGGTCTTTGATGCGCGAGGAGTCGAGCACGTAGGAGCGGATTTGGCTGCCCCAGCCGACGTCGGATTTGCCTTCTTCGAGCGCCTGTTTTTCTTCGTTGCGTTTGCGCATTTCCAGCTCGAACAGTTTGGAACGCAGCATTTCCATCACGATGCGGCGGTTTTCGTGCTGCGAGCGGCTGGATTGCGATTGGACGACGATGCCGGTGGGAATATGCGTGATGCGCACGGCGGAGTCGGTTTTGTTGATGTGCTGGCCGCCCGCGCCCGATGCGCGGTAGGTGTCGGTGCGCAAATCAGCGGGGTTGATTTCCACTTCGAAGCTGTCGTCCACTTCGGGATAGACGAAGACGGAGGCAAAGGAGGTGTGGCGTTTGTTGTTGGAATCGAAGGGCGAGTAGCGCACGAGGCGGTGCACGCCGGTTTCGGTGCGTAGCAGGCCGTAGGCGTATTCGCCTTCGAGGCGGAGGGTGGCGTTGTTGATGCCGGCGATTTCGCCGTCGTCCTGCTCGATCACTTCGACTTTGAAGCCTTTGCGCTCGGCGTAGCGGCTGTACATTCTGAGCAGCATGCCCGCCCAGTCTTCGGCTTCGGTGCCGCCCGCGCCGGCGGTGATGTCGATAAAGCAGTTGTTGGGGTCGGCGGGCTGGTTGAACATGCGTTTGAATTCCAAATCCGCCATTTGTTTTTCCAAACCGGCCACGTCGTTTTCGATGGCGGCGAAGCCGTCGGCGTCGTTTTCTTCGACGGCCATTTCAATCAGCATGCGGTTGTCGTCGATGCCCGAGGCGATGCCGTCGAGGGTGAGCACCACGCCTTCGAGGATTTTGCGTTCTTTGCCGATTTCCTGCGCGCGTTTGGGGTCGTTCCACAGTTCGGGATCTTCGGAGAGGCCGATTACTTCTTCCAGGCGGTCTTTTTTGCCTTGGTAGTCCATGTAGTCGCGGATGTCGGCGCTGCGCTGTTCGAGGTCGTTGAGCTGGTTGTTGAGCTGGTTGATGCGTTCGGCTTCCATGATGGTTCTGTTTGTTGAATAAGGGGCGCATTTTAAAGGATTCGCCCGTTTTCCGCCATTTGCGGCCGTCTGAAAGGTATTCAGACGGCCTCAAAGCATGTTTTCCAGTGTAGTGAAACGAAATAGAAAATCTACGGTGTTGCTGCGCCTTGCCGTACTACCTGGTACTGTCTGCGGCTTGCTGCCTTGTATCTTTCCTATTTCGTTTCACTATACAATGCGCCGCCTTGATAAAAACACATTTTTCCAAACACATGACTGCCCCTTCCCCCCTTATCGCCCTGTGTGCGGGCGAAGCCTCCGGCGATCTGCTCGGCGCGCACCTGATCGAAGCGATACGCGCCCGCTGCCCGCAGGCGCGGTTTACCGGCATCGGCGGCGCGCGCATGGCCAAGCTCGGCTTCGAGAGCCTTTACGATCAGGAAAAACTCGCCGTGCGCGGCTTTGCCGAAGTGGTGAAACGCCTGCCCGAAATCCTGAAAATCCGCAAAGGGCTGACCGCCGATATGCTGCGCCTGCGCCCCGACGTGTTCGTCGGCATCGACGCGCCCGATTTCAATCTGGCCGTGGAAGGCCGTCTGAAAGCGGCGGGCATCGCCACCGTGCATTACGTCAGCCCCTCCGTGTGGGCTTGGCGGCGCGAGCGGGTAAACAGCATCGTCAAACAGGCCAACCGCGTGCTGTGCCTCTTCCCGATGGAACCGCAGCTCTACCGCGATGCGGGTGGGCGGGCGGAATTTGTCGGCCACCCGATGGCGCAGACCCTGCCGCTGGATGCCGACCGCGCCGCCGCCCGTGCCAAAATGAAGCTCGACCCGCAAACGCCCGTTTTCGCCCTGCTGCCCGGCAGCCGCGTCAGCGAAATCGACTACATGGCACCGGTCTTTTTTCAGACGGCCAGATTGGTGCTGCAACGCCTGCCCGCCGCCCGCTTCCTGCTGCCCGTGGCCACCCACGCCACCCGTGTGCGCCTGCTCGAAATCCTGGCCAAAGACGAATACAAACGCCTGCCTATCCAGCTGATGACCACCCACACCGACCTGGCCTGCACCGCCGCCGACGCCGTGCTCGTCACCAGCGGCACGGCCACGCTGGAAGTCGCCCTGTGCAAGCGGCCGATGGTCATCAGCTACAAAATCTCGCCGCTCACCTACGCCTATGTGAAGCGCAAAATCAAAGTGCCGCACGTCGGCCTGCCCAACATCCTGCTCGGCCGCGAAGCCGTACCCGAGCTGCTGCAAAGCAAGGCCAAACCCGCGCTGCTGGCCGACGCCCTAATCAAATGGTACGAATCACCCGAAGCCGTCGCCGCGCTGGAAAACGATTTCCGCGAACTGCACCTGACGTTGAAACAGGACACCGCCGCGCTGGCCGCGCAAAACGTGCTGGAAGAAGCGGGCGTGGCAATCTGAGACGCACAAAAAGGCCGTCTGAAAACCGCAAAACGGGTTTTCAGACGGCCTTTTGCCTGCCTCAAATCCGACGGTCAGCCGGTAAAGCGTTTGAATACCAGTGTGCCGTTGGTGCCGCCGAAGCCGAAGGAGTTGGAGATGGCGACGTTGATTTTTGCGTCGCGCGCTTCGTTGGCGCAGTAGTCCAAATCGCAGCCGGCTTCGATGTCCTGCTCAAACAGGTTGATGGTGGGCGGCGATTTTTGGTTGTGTACGGCCAAGACGCTGTACACGGCTTCTACGCCGCCTGCCGCGCCAAGCAGGTGGCCGGTCATGGATTTGGTGGAGTTGACGATGGTTTTGTAGGCGTGTTCGCCCAAGGCGCGTTTGAGGGCTTTGGTTTCGTTGGCATCGCCCAGCGGGGTGGAGGTGCCGTGGGCGTTGACGTAGTCCACGTCGGCGGCGTTCAGCCCTGCGTCTTTGAGGGCGCGGGTTACGGCCAATGCGGGGCCTTCTTCGTTGGGGGCGGTGATGTGGTAGGCGTCGGAACTCATGCCGAAGCCGACGAGTTCGGCGTAGATTTTTGCACCGCGTTTTTGGGCGTGTTCGAGTTCTTCCAATACCAAAATGCCCGCGCCTTCGCCGATGACGAAGCCGTCGCGGCCTTTGTCCCACGGACGCGAGGCGGTGGCGGGGTCGTCGTTGCGGGTGGAGAGGGCTTTCATGGCGGCGAATCCGCCTACGCCGAGGGTGCTGATGGCGCCTTCCGCGCCGCCGGCAATCATGATGTCGGCGTCGCCGTATTTGATGATGCGGGCGGAGTCGCCGATGGAGTGTGCGCCGGTAGTGCAGGCGGAAACCATGCCGTAGCTGGGGCCGCGGTAGCCTTTGAGGATGGTAACGTGGCCGGAGATGAGGTTGATCAGCGAACCGGGAATGAAGAAGGGGTTGATTTTGCGCGCGCCGCCTTCGATAACAGCTTTGCCGGTGGCTTCGATGCTGGGCAGGCCGCCGATGCCGGAGCCGATGTTCACGCCGATGCGGTCTTTGTCGAGATTGGCAACGTCGTCGAGGCCTGCGTCGGCGATGGCCTGCAGGGCGGCGGCGATGCCGTAGTGGATGAAGGCGTCCATGCGGCGGGCTTCTTTGGCGCTGATGTATTGGCCGATGTCGAAGTCGCGCACTTCGCCGGCGATTTGGCTGTTGAGGTCGGATGCGTCAAAGCGGGTGATGCGGCCGATGCCGCTTTTGCCGGCCAGTAGGTTGTCCCATGCGGTCGGGATGTCGTTGCCGACGGGGGATACCTGCCCGAGGCCGGTGATGACTACTCTTCGCTGACTCATATAAATCTGCTCGCTGTGGAATCGTTTGCGCCTGTTCGGCGGCGGGTTGAATGAGAAACGACCCCTGTGTGCAGGCAAGCCCGCGCGCAGAGGCCGGAATGTGTCAAAGCCGCTTATCAGCCCTGATGTGCATTGATGTAGTCGATGGCAGCCTGAACGGTGGTGATTTTTTCGGCTTCTTCATCGGGGATTTCGCAGCCGAACGCTTCTTCCAAAGCCATCACCAGCTCGACGATGTCGAGGGAATCGGCGCCCAAATCGTCTTGGAAGGAAGATTCGTTTTTCACTTCGTCAACGGTTTTGCCCAGTTGCTCGGCAACGATTTCTTTCACTTTTTGTTCGACATTTGACATATTCGTAAGTCCTTGTTTAAAGCCTTGCGGCGGTGGTTAATGTAAAACTTAAAACGGGCGCATTGTACCCGATTGGTTTAGAGTTTTCCATCTAGTTTGACGCCCCGCTGCGGGTATCCGCTTGGGCGGGGCATGAGGCGCGGGCATCTTAGCATGGCGGCGATTTTGCCGACAAGCGCATTTTCCTTCAGCTTTTCCTGTGTTTAACCTTTGTCATGGCTTTTCCGCGCCTATGCTCTGCTGCAAAAAGCGCAGCACGCAGGCCAGCTCGGCGGCGGTTTCTTCCTGCGTGCCGTTGCCGGTGTGGCCGCCACCGTCGGGGGCGTAGAGCCAGGTGCTTGCGCCGCAGCCGCGCAGTTTGGCGTAAAACTTCAAGGCGTGGGCGGGGTGGACGCGGTCGTCGGACAGACTGGTGGTAATCAGGGCGGGCGGGTAGCTGAGGCCGTCTGAAAGATTGTGGTAGGGCGACAGGGCGGCGAGGTGAGGGCGCATTTCGGGGTCGGCAGGGTCGCCGTATTCGTCGATCCAACTGGCGCCGGCGGAGAGTTCTGTATATGCGAGCATATCGGTGAGCGGCACTTCGCACACCAGCGCGCCCATGCTTTGCGGTTCGCGCACGAAGGCGGCGGCGGCAACCAGGCCGCCGTTGCTGCCGCCCTGCACGGCAATGCGTTCGGGCGAACTCATGCCGCGCGCGGCCAAATCGCGCACCACGGCCAGCAGATCGTCGGCGCTGCGGTGTTTGTGCCTGCCCTGCGCGGCGGCGTGCCAGTGTTTGAACTCGCCACCGCCGCGCACGTTGGCAACGACAAAAGCATTCCCCTGTTCGAGCCAGTGGCGGCCGATGCTTTCGGGGTAGTGCGGCGGCTCGGGTTCGCCGAAGCCGCCGTAGGCGTAAACCAGCGTCGGCGTGTCGGGCGCGGCGGTTTTGCCGACATGGAAATAGGGTATCCGCGTGCCGTCGGCCGACTCTGCCCACAGCTGCCGCACTTTGATGCCGTCTGAAACAAACTGTTCGGGCTGGCGGCGCAGCACGCTCAGTTCGTTGACGTGCAAATCGAGGGCAAACAGGGTGAGCGGGGTGGTGAAATCGTCGGCGGCCAGATAGAGCACGTCGCCGCCCCAGGGCTGGTCGGTGATTTCCAACGCGCCTGCGGGCAACTCGGGCAGGCTTTGTTCTTCCCATGTTTTGCCCGTCCATTTCCACGCTTTCAGACGGCCTTTCACGTTATCCAGCAGCGACACGGCGATAAAGCGTTTGGTGGTTTCCACGCTGTCCACCGCCTGCGTGTCGGAAGGCTCGAACAGCAGCGCCGCCTCGCCCAGCACGCCTTTGTTCAGATTCACCGCCACCAGCGCGCCCGCCGGATAGCTTTGGTTTGCCCGCTGCCACGGCTCGCGCAGTTGCACAAGCAGCTGGCCTGCGGTGTAGCCGACGATGTCGCAGTCGCGCGGCAGTTTGAGTTTGACGGTGCTGTTGTCGGGCAGCACCTGGTAATAGTCTTTGGTGAAAAAGCCTTCCGCCGCTTCGATCAGGTCGACGGGCGAACCGAGGCCGTCGAGGTAGCGCCAGGCGTTGGCCATCATCCAGTTTTCCGCTACCTGCAACACGGGCAGGCCGTCTGAAAACGCCTGACCGCGTTCGAGCAGCCACACTTGGCGCGGATAGCCCGATTCGGTGAGCTGGCGTTCGTCCCAGGCGGGGCAGACCCAGACGCTGTTTTCGTCGCGCCACGAAATATGGTTTTTGCCCGCCGGAAAGTGGAAGCCGTTTTCGACGATGCGCCGCCCGGCCAAATCGAATTCCAGCGTGTAGGCCGCGTCGCCGCCCGCCGCGCTCAGGCTCAACAGCACGCGCAGCGGCTGTTCGACATAGTGCGACACGCCGTCGAGATAAACATCGTCGCCCAAAATTTCGTCGAAATCGGCCACGGAAAACAGCACTTCCCAATCGGGCAGACCGGCGCGGTAGGAGGCGGCGGAGCAGACGCGGTAGACGCCTTTGGGAAAGTCTTCGCTCTGGTAAAAATGGTACATCCGCGCGCGGTGTTCCTGGCAAAACGGAATCTGCCGCTCGTCGCGCATGGCTTGGGCGATGTCGTCGCGCAGGGCGCAAAAGGCGTCGTCGTTGGCAAAGCGCGCCAGCGTTTCGGCATGGGCGGCGCGGGCGAAATCCTGTGTGGCGGGGTCGGAAAGATTGTGGAAACGGGAAAACGGATCGTGTTGCTCGGGCATGGTGTGAGGCCGTCTGAAAAGAAGAAAAGGGCGCGATTATAAACAAAAAGGCCGTCTGAAACGTTTTCAGACGGCCTCTGCGCTTGATGCACAATCAGCGGGGCGTACAGCTTTTGAACAGGATTTCGTCTTTCGGCGAAGTGATCATGATGGGCTGCTTGCGGTAGGTTTTGGTGCTCATCTCGCTGGTGCTCAGAGTGTAGCCGCCCTCGTCGATGAAGTAAGTGTCCACATTGTCGGAGCGGTCGAGGTTGATGTCCATGGTGCGGTTGCGGCCGTTGATGCGGGCAACGGCGTAGTTGGGCAGGCCTTGTTTGTTAAAACCGTAGGTCACGTTGATGCGTTTGCCCTGCTGGCAGTGGTAGCTGACGGTTTTTTTGCTGACGGTGGGATTGCCGGTTTCGGCCATGGCGGTGCCGCTGAAGGCAACTAGGGAAGACAGTACGACGGCAGACAACAGTTTCATATGTGTATCCTCAATAAAGTAGATTGGATGAAAATCCTTTGCGGCAGACACCCGCCGCAAAAGCGCCGCCATACTAAGGCTTTTTCTGTTAAAAAAGCAAAGGTATTCGGATAATTTCTGTAAACGGAAAAACATGGGACGATAGCTTTTAACACAGACAGAGGCCGTCTGAAACCGCCCGATGCCCTACGGAACGGGGCTTCTTCCCGTTTCCCCGCCGCAGCGTTCAGACGACCTGTCTTTCAAAAATACGGAAAAGCGCGTAAAATCCGCGTAAATTTTCTTTATCCGCAGGCAGATTCAACTGCCTGTTTTTTATCAGGTAAAAAACATGACCGAACAGCACAATCCCGCCGAAGAAGCCCATATCGACGAAAACCAAATCATCGCTATCCGCCGCGAAAAACTCAACGCCATCCGCGCCGAACGCATCGCGTTCCCCAACGATTTCAAACGCGACAGCTTCGCTGCCGAGCTGCATGAAAAATACGATGCCTTAAGCAAAGAAGAACTCGACCCGCAGGCAATCCCGGTAAAAATCGCCGGCCGCATGATGCTCAAACGCGCGATGGGCAAGGCCAGCTTTGCCACCGTGCAGGATGCCACCGGCCAAATCCAGCTCTACATCAACAATCAGGGCGTGGGCGAGGCGGCGCACGAAGACTTCAAACATTGGGACATGGGCGACATCGTCGGTGCGGAAGGTACTTTGTTCAAAACCAACCACGGCGAGCTGACCGTGCGCGTATCCAACGTGCGCCTGTTGTCCAAATCCCTGCGCCCGCTGCCCGACAAACACAAGGGTTTGGCCGACCAAGAGGCGAAATACCGCCAGCGTTATGTCGATCTGATTGTGAACCCCGAATCGCGCGACACCTTTATCAAACGCAGCCGCATCATCCAAACCGTACGCAACTATATGGTGAACGAGCGTTATCTCGAAGTGGAAACGCCGATGATGCACCCGATTCCCGGCGGCGCCACGGCCAAGCCTTTTGTAACCCATCACAACGCGCTGGATATGCCGCTCTATCTGCGCATCGCGCCCGAGCTGTATTTGAAACGCTTGGTGGTGGGCGGCTTGGAGCGCGTGTTTGAAATCAACCGCAGCTTCCGCAACGAGGGCATGAGCACGCGCCACAACCCCGAATTCACCATGATGGAATTTTACGAAGCCTTCTGCACCTACGAGCGCATGATGGAAATGACCGAGGGAGTCATCCGCGCCTGTGCACAGGCCGTCTGCGGTACGGCTAAAATCAGCTACAACGGCAAAGAAGTCGATTTGGAAAGCCCGTTTGAGCGTTTGACGATTTTGGAAGCCATCAAAAAATACAATCCGCGCTACACCGACGAGCAGCTTTTCGACGAAGCGTGGCTGAAAAAAGAAATCGTGCGCCTGGGCGAAAGCCTGCCGCCCGCGCCCGGCATCGGCAGCCTGCAACTGGCTCTGTTTGAAGGCTGCGCCGAAGGCAAACTGTGGAACCCGACTTTCATCATCGATTATCCGGTGGAAGTGTCGCCGCTGGCGCGCGCCTCCGACACCAAGCCCGGCCTGACCGACCGTTTTGAATTGTTTGTCGTCGGCCGCGAGCTGGCCAACGGCTATTCCGAGTTGAACGACCCCGAAGACCAAGCCGCCCGTTTCAAAGCCCAAGTCGCACAAAAAGACGCGGGCGACGACGAAGCCATGCACTACGACGCCGACTACATCCGCGCCATGGAATACGGCCTGCCCCCCACCGGCGGCAGCGGCATCGGCCTCGATCGCCTCGTGATGCTGCTCACCGACGCCCAAAGCATCCGCGACGTGATTCTGTTCCCGCAGATGCGGCCGGAGTAACAGCCCGTTTGAGGCCGTCTGAAAACTTTTCAGACGGCTTCTCTTTTACATCTGACTTTGCAAAGAAACAGCCATGTTTCAAACAGCCCACAACACCGTCAAACAACTCATCGCCGATTTCAACGCCCACGAAGCCCACTACCGCTCGCCCAAATACCAAGAAGCCGAAGTGCGTGCCGACTTTATCGACAAACTCTTTACCGCGCTGGGCTGGGACGTGGCGCACGACCACCAGAAAAACCCCTACGAGCAAGAAGTCAAAGTAGAAAAAGCCCAACGCCAAGCCCAAGAAAAAGCACAAAAACGCGCCGATTATGCCTTTTCCGTTGCACCCGATTTCAAAACCGTGCAATTTTTCGTGGAAGCCAAAAAGCCCAGTTTGACCCTGCGCCAAAACCGCGACGGCTATTTCCAAACCGCCAAATACGGCTGGAACGCGCAAACGGGCGTTTCCGTGCTGACCGACTTTGAAGAAATCGTCATCATCGACTGCCGCGCCAAGCCCGATTTCGACACCATTTTGCAAAACGAGTTGCGCTATTTCAAATACACCGATTTTGAAAACGAAGAAACCTTCGGCGAATTTTACTGGCTGTTTTCGCACGAAGCCGTGGCAGAGGGCAAACTCGCCCGCTACATCGCCGATTTGCCCAAAGCCAAAGGCAGCGGCAAACAACTGCGCCTTTTGGGCGGACGCTATCTTTCCATCGACGACAGCTTTTTGAGCTACATCGACGACATCCGCCTGCATTTGGCGCAAGCGTTTTACCAAAACAACCCCACGCTCAACGCCTACCAGCTTACCGAAGCCACCCAGCGCACCATCGACCGCCTTGTCTTCATGCGCTTTTTGGAAGACAAGCAAATCGAGCCGGAAACCCTGCTCCACAACATCGCCAACGCCGAAAAACCGTGGGCGAAATTCATCGCCGAATGCAAACGGCTGGACACCAAATACAACGGCATCGTGTTCAAACCGCATTTTGTCGATGAAAAAGACTTTCTCGGCGCAGACGAAACCGCTTTCCGCGACATCGCCTCCGACCTCGACCACACCAACACGCCCTACGATTTCAACTACATTCCCATTCACATTCTCGGCAGTATTTACGAGCGGTTTTTGGGCAACATCATCGTGATTGAAGAGGGTAAAGCTGCGATTAAACAAAAGCCCGAAGTGCGCAAAGCGGGCGGCGTGTTTTACACCCCGAAATACATCGTGGACTACATCGTAGAAAACACAGTCGGCAAAATCATCGCAGGCAAAAACCCCGACTACATCGCCAAGCTCAAATTCGCCGACATCGCCTGCGGCAGCGGCAGCTTCCTTATCGGCGTATACGAATGCCTGCTCGACTACCACACCCGCTACTACAACCAATACCCCAAACAAGCCCCCAAAGCAGGCTGCCATTTCGACGAAGCCAGCGGCACATGGGTGCTCGGCATCAAACAAAAACAGCAGATTCTGCTCAACAACATCTACGGCGTAGACATCGACCTGCAAGCCACCGAAGTAACCCAGCTTTCGCTGTTTTTGAAACTGCTGGAAGACGAAACCATGGCCAGCGCAAACGATATGCAGGTATTGTTTGCCGACAAAATTCTGCCCAATCTGAGCCGCAACATCATGTGCGGCAATACCTTGGTGGGCTACGAGATTATGGACGTGATGGGCGACGCGCTGGCGCAAGACGACGAAATCCGCCGCAGCGTGAACCCGTTTGATTTTCAGACGGCCTTTGCCGATGTGTTTGACGCAGGCGGTTTTGACGTGATTGTGGGCAATCCGCCGTATGTGAAAGTGTCCGATAAAGAACTGCTGGCGTATTTCAAGCAGCATTTTCAGCATCAGAACTACCAATACGATTTATACCTGCTGTTTTTGGAACGCTATCACGCGCTGCTCAAAGAAAAAGGGCTGCTCGGTGTGATTGTGCCCAACACATGGTTGCAATCGGTAACGTTTACCGAAATCCGCAAACATCTGCTGGGCGATTACCGCTGGCAGAAGATTTTGCACGGCAAAGAGCATATTTTTGACGCGGTGGTGGATACCCATGTGTTGGTGTTTGAAAAAGGCCATCTGAAAGGCAAAAACCTGTTTGACGTGGACTTTGCCGAAAACCAAAGCACGGCGTTTTACCAGCAGCTTGACCAAAACGGCTTTGATAAAAACGGCGGCACAATCAACATTCTCGCCAAACCCGAAGCCACCGCCCTGTTTAAGAAAATTCAGGCTGCCTCAGAAACGCTGGGAAGCTGCTCTATATCCACCGTTGGCGTAAAACCGTTTCAAAAAGGCAAGGGCAAGCCCAAGCAAACCAAAGAAATCGTTGAAACCAAGCCTTTTGTCAAAGAAAACCAACCCAAGCCCGCAGGCGAACACTGGAAACCGCTGTTGCGCGGTAGCCTAATCAACCGCTACGAAAACCTGTGGCACGAAGACAGTTGGATACAATACGGCGAATGGCTGGCAGAACCGCGCACGCCGTCATTTTTTGAAGCCGAAGAAAAAATCGTTGTGCGCCAAACGGGAGACCGCATCATTGCTACCGTTATCGGTAAAGACATCATCTGCCGCAATAATCTGCACATCGTTATCGCCCAACAGCGCAACCATAAATTTTTGCTGGGCGTGTTAAACAGCAAACTGGCGAATTTTTGCTATTACCAAATCAACCCCGAACGCGGCGAAGCCTTGGCAGAAGTAAAAAAAGCACACGTTGAGCAACTGCCCATACCCAAAATCCGCACCGAAGCACAGCAGGCATTGCACGACGAAATCGTGAAATTGGTTGACCAAATGCTCGCCGCCAAACCCAAAGCCCGCGCGGCGGTGTCGGAAAGCGATAAAAATTTCCAAGCCAACTACATCGCCAATCTGGAACAGCGGATTAATCGGGCGGTGTACAAAATCTACGGCCTGAACGAAGACGAAATCGCGCTGATCGGACAGGCCGTCTGAAAAGCGCGGAGGAAGCCCGGCCGGAGGCATTTTTCAGACGGCCTTTCCCGGCTGCCACTGCCGCGTTAGAATCCGCAGCATTTTTCAGACGGCCTGCAACAAACTGTCTGAAAAACCGTTCCCCCTTTTTCAAACGGCCTCAACACCAACGGAAATTTCCCATGCACACACGCCGCATCATCGTCGGCATCAGCGGCGCCAGCGGCTTCCAATACGGCCGCGCCGCCCTCGAAATCCTGCGCGGCCTGCCCGATGTCGAAAGCCACCTGATTGTCAGCAAAGGCGCCGAACTCACCCGCGCCCTCGAAACGCCCTACGGCAAAGACGACATCTACGGTCTCGCCGATGCCGTCCACGCTGTCGGCAACCTCGGCGCGCCCGTGTCCAGCGGCTCGTTTCCCGTGCACGGCATGATTGTCGCCCCCTGCTCCATGCGCACACTAGCCGCCGTTGCCCACGGTTTTGCCGACAACCTGCTCACCCGTGCCGCCGATGTCACCCTCAAAGAGCGCCGCCGCCTCGTGCTGATGGTGCGCGAAACCCCGCTCAACCTCGCCCACCTCGACAACATGCGCCGTGTCACCGAAATGGGCGGCATCGTCTTCCCGCCCGTGCCCGCCCTCTACCACCGCCCGCAAACCGCCGCAGAAATCGTCGCCCACAGCACCGCCCGCGCCCTCGGCCTGCTCGGCCTCGACATTCCCAACAGCCCGCAATGGACGGGCGGCGCGGCGGATAAGGCCGTCTGAAACCCGCTTTCAGAAACGTCATTCCCGCGCGGGCGGGAACGGCCTCCCAGCCCTCAAACCCCATACAAAACATACAAACGCCCCTTCCCTCCGACAAAGCCCAACCATGAAACGCACCCTCTCCGCCGCCGAAAAAGGCCGTCTGAAAAACCATTTGCGGCGTGGCGGCCTCATCGCCTATCCCACCGAATCCTGCTACGGCCTCGGCTGCCTGCCGCGTCATGCCAAAGCACTCAGAACGCTCGTCCGCCTCAAACGCCGCCCGCAGCACAAAGGCATGATTGTTATCGGCGACAGCCTTGCCCGCCTGCGCCCGCTGCTGCGTCCGCTGCCCGAGTCCGACGCGGCCGCGCTGCACGACATCTGGCCGGCGCGCGAAACCTTTCTGCTGCCCGCCGCCCCCGACCTGCCGCCGCTGCTGCGCGGCAAAGGACGCGGCAAACTCGCCGTGCGCGTGCCCGCTCACGCCGCCGCCCGCGACCTGTGCCGCCTGCTCGGCACGCCGCTGGTGTCCACTTCGTGCAACCGTGCGGGCAAGCGCCCCTGCCGCAGCGAGCGCGAAACCCGCCGCCAATTCGGCCGCAGCGCACGCATCGTCGGCGGCTGCTGTGGCCAAAGCAAAACGCCCAGCCGCATCACCGACTGGGCGACGGGAAAACGCTTGCGCTAAACCTTGAATCCCACGCAAAAAGGCCGTCTGAAAACCGTAAAACAGGTTTTCAGACGGCCTTTTGTCTACCGCTTATTTTTTCAGCGAATCACGGATTTCGCGCAGCAGCAGCACTTCTTCGCTCGGCTCGGCGGGGGCGGCGTCGGCAGGGGCTTCCACTTTGTTTTTCAGAGTGTTGAGGGCTTTCACCACCATAAAGATGGCGGAGGCGATGATGAGGAAGCTGATGATGCTGTTGATAAACAGGCCGAGGTTGAGTGTGACCGCGCCGGCGGCTTTGGCAGCGGCCAGCGAGGCGTAGCCGCTTTCGGGGGCGGGCACGCCGTCTTTGAGGGTGATGAAGAGGTTGGAGAAATCCACGCCGCCGATCAAAAGGCCGATAGGGGGCATGATAACGTCGTCCACCAGCGATTTGACGATGCCGGAGAAGGCGGTGCCCACCACCATACCGACGGCCAGATCCACCACGTTGCCGCGCATGATAAAGTCTTTAAATTCTTGTTTAATCGACATTTGTCTTTCCTTTTTTGTATGTTTGCGAAACGAAAGGCGGCAGTTTAAAGAAATCGCGCCGCCCGTGCGGCGGCGGCGCGATTTTCGGTTGGTTTTCGGCAATGTGCGGCGGACGGGCGCGGCGGCGGTGCAAACGGTTTTCAGCGGTGCAGGGCGGCGGTTTTGACCCATGCCAGAAGTTCGCGCGTGCGTTTGCGCAGGCGGTTGGGGGCGGAGTCGCCGCAGTCGGGGGCGGCGTAAAGCTGCGCTTTTTTGCCTGGCCAGTGGCGGCGTGCCAGCCATTGAGCGCGCGGCAGGTGGAAATCGTCGCTGACGATGGCAATGTGTTTTTCCGTTCCCAAGAGTACGCGGCTGAACGCGATGTTTTCGTAGGTGCTTTCCGAGCGGTTTTCAACGGCGATGTCGCGGCGCGGCACGCCTGCGGCTGCTGCCATGTCGCGCATGGCTTCGGCTTCGTTGCTGCCGTCGCCGTCGGTGCCGCCCGACATGATGAGCCGCCGCGCTTTGCCCGCATGATAAAGCGCCACGCCCGCTTCGACGCGGCTGCGCAGACAGGGATTGGGGCGGCCGTGACGGTTGACGGCGTTGCCGAGCACCACTGCCGTGCCCGCCGTCGGAGCGCCGTGTACGGGCTGCGCCGCCCGTTGTGCCAGCGCATCGAGCGCCAATATGCCCGCCGCCCACAAAAGCAGGCCGCAGCCCGCCGCCACGCAAACCGCGCGCCGCATTCTGCGTTTCGCCATGTCCGTGTCCTTTATCTTTATTGTCTGCAAAATGCCGACGATAACACGCTTGAGGCCGTCTGAAACACGGCGGCGCTTTCTTTCAGACGGCCTGTACCGCTATAATCGCGCCCGCTCTCGAGGGAGTAGCCGTCCGTGCGCTGTTTCAGGCAGCGCGCGGAGCCTGCGTCAACACAATTGCCGGTCGGCATGGTGCAGGTATCTTCCCGCCGGAAGACTGGCAAGACTTGGGGCATACCGACGCATTCCGTGCGGGGCGTTTGGTGTGTCTTTTGTCTGCCCGCACGGTTTTTGGGATATCGAATGGAAGCCTTCCTCTCCTCCACGCTGGCCGTGCTGATTGCCGAAATCGGCGACAAAACCCAGCTGCTCACCCTGTTTCTCGCCGCCCGCTTTGCCGACAAAAAGGCTGTTGTCGCGGGCATTTTCGCCGCCACTCTGCTCAACCATCTCGCCTCCGCCCTGTTCGGCGCGTGGCTGTTTGCCCGTGTGCCGCCCGAAACGGCCAAATGGGCGGTCGGACTGAGCTTTGTCGCCGTGGCGCTGTGGCTGCTCGTGCCCGACAAAGACGATGAAGGCGACAACGGCCGCTGGCTGAAATACGGCGCGTTCGCCGCCACGGCGGTGCTGTTTTTCCTGGCGGAAATCGGCGACAAAACGCAGATTGCCACCGTACTGCTGGCCGCGCGCTACCACGATCTGACGGCCGTGGTGGCGGGCAGCGTTATCGGGCTGATGGCGGCCAACGTGCCCGCCGCCTATCTCGGCGAAAAAATCACTACCGCCGTTCCCGCCCGCACCGTGCGCTTTGCCGCCTGCGCCCTGTTCGCCGCGATGGGCGTGCTGACGCTGTGCGGCGGCGGCATCGCCTTGGGCTGAACGCGGCAGGCAAAAGGCTGCCCCGCCTGCGCGGCAATGGCGTTTCTAAAAAGGCGGTTTCGACTTGCTTGCAGCCGTGTTTTCAGACGGCCTGATGCCGACAAGCGTTTAAACACTCCAAACCCAAATTTACGCTTGCGCCGCTATAATCCGAGCCTTCGTTCCACCAAGCCAACCGCTATGAAACTGTTTTACCTGCCTCTTTTTCTCGCTGCCCTCGGCGCAGCCCCGCTCTCGCACGGCGCAACCTATGTCTGCGGCAGCGGCACGTCCGTCACTTATTCCAGCGAAAAAACTGACGCCTCCTGTCGCGAATCGCAGCCGCGCGACTCTGCAGCGGAACAAGCGCCGGCCGACAAAACCGACGTTTGGGGCGACGCGTCTGCCGGCGACATTTTCGTGATGCCGCCCTCGGCGCAGCAGCTGGCCGACAATACGCCGCCGCCGAAAATGACGGTGAAGCTGCGCAACCGCCCGCAAACCGCCGCCGTGAAAACCGCCGCGCCCGCCAAAGCCCCCGTCCGCGCCGCCGCGCCGATCTACGCCGCCGTGAAACCCAAGCTCAGCCGCGACCAAATCCTGCAACGCGAAATCAGCAGCGAACGCGCCGCCCTCGTCCGCACCAAAGTCCGCCTCGAACAGGAAATGAAAAAAGGCGGCAACACCGCCACGCTGCAACGCGCCGTTGCCGACCGCGAAGCCAATATCCGCGCCATCGAACGCGAGTTGAAAAAGTTCTGAGTCCGCGCGACGCCAACCCAAAAGGCCGTCTGAAACCCGTTTTTCAGACGGCCTTAGCCCATCCGCGCTGCACAAAGGCGGCGTTTGCCCGAACAGGCCGCCGCCCCGTCCCGCAAGGCTTTTCAGGTGGCCTCCCTGTGACTGCCGCCGCTGAATAATCCAGCAAAATCAGGTATAATCCGCCCCTTTCGCGCCGTCTGCGCCAGCCGTTTCCCACGCGGTTTTTCAGACGGCCTCTTGACAGTGAGAACAACGGTAAAAACTATGGCAGAGCAAAAACACGAAGAATACGGCGCCGACAGCATCCAGGTGCTCGAAGGCTTGGAAGCGGTACGCAAACGCCCCGGTATGTATATCGGCGACACACAAGACGGCAGCGGCCTGCACCACATGGTGTTCGAAGTATTGGACAACGCCATCGACGAAGCACTGGCGGGACATTGCGACAAAATCACCGTAACCATCCATGCCGACAATTCCGTCAGCGTGGCAGACAACGGGCGCGGTATGCCCACCGGCATCCACCCGAAAGAAGGACGCTCCGCCGCCGAAGTCATCATGACCGTATTGCACGCGGGCGGCAAGTTCGACAACAACAGCTATAAAATTTCCGGCGGCCTGCACGGCGTGGGCGTGTCCGTCGTCAACGCGCTGTCCGACTGGGTAACGCTGACCATCTACCGCGACGGCAAAGAACACTTCGTCCGCTTCGTACGCGGCGAAACCGAAGAGCCGTTGAAAGTTGTCGGCGACTCTGACAAAAAAGGCACGACCGTGCGTTTCCTCGCCAGCGCGGAAACCTTCGGCAATGTCGAATACAGCTTCGACATCCTTGCCAAACGCATCCGCGAACTTTCCTTCCTGAACAACGGCGTGGACATCGAATTAACCGACGAACGCGATGGCAAACATGAAAGCTTCGCCCTTTCCGGCGGCGTGGCAGGGTTCGTGCAATACATGAACCGCAAAAAAACGCCGTTACACGAAAAAATCTTCTACGCATTCGGCGAAAAAGACGGCATGAGCGTCGAATGCGCCATGCAGTGGAACGACAGCTACCAGGAAAACGTGCAGTGTTTCACCAACAACATTCCGCAACGCGACGGCGGTACGCACCTGACCGCATTGCGCCAAGTGATGACGCGCACCATCAACAGCTACATCGAAGCCAACGAAGTCGCCAAAAAAGCCAAAGTTGAAACCGCAGGCGACGATATGCGCGAAGGTTTGACCTGCGTGTTGTCCGTCAAACTGCCCGACCCCAAATTCTCGTCGCAAACCAAAGACAAACTGGTTTCCAGCGAAATCGGTCCCGTCGTCAACGAAGTCATCAACCAAGCACTAACCGACTTCCTCGAAGAAAATCCGAACGAAGCCAAAATCATCACCAGCAAAATCGTCGATGCCGCGCGCGCGCGCGAAGCCGCCCGCAAAGCCCGCGAAATCACCCGCCGCAAAGGCGTGATGGACGGCTTGGGGCTGCCCGGCAAACTTGCCGACTGCCAAGAAAAAGACCCTGCCTTGTCAGAGCTTTATCTGGTCGAGGGCGATTCCGCAGGCGGCTCAGCCAAACAAGGCCGCGACCGTAAATTCCAAGCCATTTTGCCGCTCAAAGGCAAAATCTTGAATGTCGAAAAAGCCCGTTTTGAAAAAATGCTTGCCAGCCAAGAGGTCGCCACCCTGATTACCGCGCTGGGCGCAGGCATCGGCAAAGAAGAGTTCAACCCCGAAAAACTGCGTTACCACCGCATCATCATCATGACCGATGCCGACGTGGACGGCGCGCACATCCGCACCCTGCTCCTGACCTTCTTCTACCGCCAAATGCCCGAACTGGTCGAACGCGGCTACATCTACATCGCCCAGCCGCCGCTCTACAAAGCCAAATACGGCAAGCAGGAGCGTTACCTCAAAGACGAGCTGGAAAAAGACCAATGGCTGCTCGGCCTCGCTTTGGAAAAAGCCAAAATCGTTTCAGACGGCCGCACCATCGAAGGCGCAGAACTTGCCGATACCGCCAAACAATTCCTGTTGGCGAAAACTGTCATCGAACAGGAAAGCCGCTTCGTGGACGAACTCGTCCTGCGCGCCATGCTGCACGCGTCGCCCGTCGATTTGACGTCGTCTGAAAACGCCGATAAAGCCGTTGCCGAACTTTCCGGTTTGCTCGACGAAAAAGAAGTCGCCCTCGAACGCATCGAAGGACACGAAGGCAACCGCTTCATCAAAATCACCCGCAAGCTGCACGGCAACGTCATGGTCAGCTACATCGAACCCAAGTTCCTCAACAGCAAAGCCTACCAAACCCTCACCCAAACCGCCGCCGCGCTCAAAGGCTTGGTTGGCGAGGGCGCCAAGCTCTACAAAGGCGAGAGCGAGTACGACGTGGACAGCTTTGAAACCGCGCTGAACATCCTGCTCCAAAACGCGCAAAAAGGCATGTCCATCCAGCGATACAAAGGTTTGGGCGAGATGAACCCCGAGCAGCTTTGGGAAACCACGATGGATCCCGCCGTTCGCCGTCTGTTGAAAGTGCGCATCGAAGACGCCATCGCCGCCGACGAAGTATTCGTCACCCTCATGGGCGACGAAGTCGAACCGCGCCGCGCCTTCATCGAAAACAACGCCCTGATTGCGCAAAACATCGACGCATAAAACGTTTAAGGAAAACCATGGGCTACCCGCAACAAGCCATAGACAACATCCTCAAGCTGTCGGCCGACAAACGCTGCCTGCACGCACTGAAAAACATCGCCGAGGCGGAAACGCTGTATGTGTTGGCCGACGACGAAGGCGAATGCCGTTTCTGGGCGGACGAGGGCGGGGCAACTTTTCTGCCCGTGTGGCCGGAGCAGGAATTTGCCGAAATGATGAAATCCGAAGGCGAATCGGTGTGGGAATTCGAACTGGAAGAATTTTTGCAGGACAGCGTTCCGTGGCTGGCCGAAGAGGGATACGGCATCAGCGTTTTCCCCGTGGCCGCCCGTCCTGACAGCGTCGTGATGCCCGCCGTCGAATTTGCCGCCCGCATCAACACCATTCTGGCCGAAAGCTACGGCGAAGCGTTTGATTTGCCGTATCTGTAAGGCAAACGGCAAAAGGCCGTCTGAAAACCATATCCCAAGGTTTTCAGACGGCTTCAAACAGCAGAGACAGCCCGTGAACAAACGCAAAACGAAAAACCGCCAAGTCCACACTGCGCGGCCTGCCGTGTCGGCGCGGCGGGCGAAGCCTTTGGAGAAACTGTCGGAAAAACTCTTTGCAATCGGCATGGTCACGGCGTTTGCCGCGCTGGTGCCACTGTTTTCCCTGATAGCGGAAATTGTGCGCGCCGTCATGGAAAACGGCTTTTCAGACGGCCTCTCCGCCACGCTGTTTGCCGCCGCGACATGGCGCTTTTTCTTTGCGCAAATGGCGGCTTTGGCGACGCTGTTCGTCCTTTATTTTATCGAAGAAGACGCCGAAGACGCAGGCAGCGAACCGCTCTTTGGCTCCAGCGGGCGGCTGCTCGGCATGGCGGGCGGCGGTGCATTGGCGGGTCTGGCAGCGGCGGACGTGCGCGGCGCGGCTTGCGGCGCGGCGGCGGGGCTGGTGGCGGCGCTGCTGATGCCGTGGCTAAAATACCTGCTGCGCCATGCTTCGTTTTAACGGAAAAAGCGAAAAGGCCGTCCCTGCCCGAACAGGCAGGGACGGCCTTTTTCATGACAAAACGCAGAGCCCGCGGGCGTGTCACGCTTTCGGACGGCCTTTTTCAGACGGCCTTTATGTTCCGCTCCGCCGCCGCACAGAGAAAATCGGCGAACTTGGCGCACAGGCCGCTGTCGATGTCGTGCATTTCCTGCAACAGCAGCATCAGGTCTTCGCCGATGTCGCCCGGCAGGCGGACAGGTTCGCTTGTCGTATCGGGGCTCAGGAAAAAACGGCTGATGCGCCGTATGCTGTGTTCGCGCCCCTCGCCGCCGCTCTCGCTGCCGCGCCATGAGATATTGGAGCGAACGCGCAGCCGGTGCGAGGTAATCAGGCCGTCTGAAAAGGCGGCGGGCAGGCCAAGTCTTCCGCCGCGCCGTCCGATTCGGCCAGCGGCAGGATTTCGGCGGCGACAAAATCACGCCACAGCCGCATCAGCTCGCAGTTGGGCACGGTGTTGACGATGTCCGAATCCCAAACGGCATCAAACGCCCGCCTGATTTCGTTGGCGGCGGTTTTTTTCTCGCGGCGGCGGTTGTTTTTGTTCATTGTGTTCTCCAAACGGAAGCGGCAAAACGCCGTTCTCTGCACGGGTTGGAAAACAGCCTACGCGGCGCCATGCAAAAACTGCCGCAGGCGTTTGAGCTCCTGCCAGGCGGCGGCTTTCAGTTCGGGCTGGCGCAGCAGGCGGGCGGGGTGGGGGACGGAGAACACGGGTATGCCCGCGAACACCTGCGGCAGGGCGGCGGCGTGGGCGGGGTGGTCGAAGCGGCCTAGCAGCAGCACGGCGGATGCGCCGCACAACTCGCGTTCGGCCTGCACGCGGGTGGCGGCGGCTTCGATTTGCGCGGCGCTGGGGGAAAATTCGCTGTTTTGCAGCCAGCTGGTGCGGCGCACGTCGGCGTCGGCCAGGCCGATGGCGGCGAACATATTGCCCAGCAGCACGCCTGCCGCGCCGCCGAGCAGACGTCCGGCGGCGATGTCTTCCGGCGCGGGGCAGACGGACACGGCCATCACGCGGGCGGGGGCGATGCTGTCTGCGAGGGCGGCTTTGTGTTCGGCCACGCTGCGGAAGACGGGCGCGGCGGCTTCGGCGGCGCGGCGTTCGGGCGGCGCGGCCAGTTGCGCGGCGCGCTCCTGCGATTTGTAGTAGCCGCCTATGCTGCTGCCGACGGCAGCCATGGCGGCAGCGCGGGCGTTTTCAGACGGCCTTTGTGTTGCGGCCGTCCGAACGGCGGCGTTGCGGGTTGGGTCGGGCGCGGCAACGGGCGCGGCTGACGTCGGCGCGGGCGGCGCGGTGTTTTCAGACGGCCTGTGCGTTGCGGCCGTCTGAACGTCGGTTTGCCGTTCGTTTTCCGCGTCGGCGGCCACGAGTTTCGCGCCCCGTTTCAGCCACATCGGGCCCAGATCGAGCGCTTCGTGCAGGTGGAGGTAGCGGCTGCTTAACATATTTTCTCCATAATCAGCGCGTCTTCGCGCGTGCCGTCGGGCAGGGAATAATAGCCGCGCCGCCGCGCCGCGTCGGAAAAGCCGTGTTTGCGGTAGAGCGACTGTGCGGCAGCGTTCGATTCGCGCACTTCCAGCAGCAGGCGGCTCACGCCGTTGGCGGCGCAGTCGGCCGACCAGCGGCGCAGCAGCGCGTCGGCATAACCTTGGCGGCGGGCGGCGGGCACGGTGGCAATCAGGTGCAGCTCCGATTCGCCTGCCACGGTCTGCCAGACGATAAAGGCGGCGGGCGCGCCGTCGGCTTCCGCAAGCAGCACGGTGTCGCAGGCTTGGTTTAAGGCCGTCTGAAACTGGCTTTCCGACCACGGCGACGGATTGCAGGCGCGGTCGACGGCGGCCAGCGCGGCGCAGTCGGAGGGCAGGGCGGCACGGATATTCATGCGCCGCCCGCCGCTTTGCGTGCCGCCTGTTCGGCGGCGGTGAGGGCGATTTTGTCGCGCACATAGAGCAGCGAGGCGTCGGCGGCGTCGGTTGCCGCGTAAGCCCCCGTCTGCGCCAGACGCAGATAGTCCGCCGCCATCGGCATGGCGGGCGACCCGGCAAAAGGCGGCGGATCGGCCAGCGCGAAGGCGTTGCCGATGCCGTGCGTGAACGATACGCCCTCGGGCGGCACGATGTCGGCCGCGCGTCCGACCTGATAGGGGCTGAGGCGGCGGCGGTTTTCCGTGTCAAACCACGCGTAAAACACTTCGCCCATCCGTGCGTCCGCCGCCGCCAGCACGCCGCGCCCGCGCACCAGACAAGCCGCCGCGTCCAAACACGGCACGCCCACCAGCGGCAGGCCGAAGGGCGCGGCCAAGCCCTGCGCCACGCCCAGGCCGATACGCAGGCCAGTAAACGCCCCCGGTCCCTGTGCGTAGACAATACACGACAAATCGGCGGCGGTTACGCCCGCTTCGCCAAACAGCCGCCCGATCTGCGGCAGAACCAGCGCCGACTGGCGGCTGCCCGCTTCTTCGTGGCAGGCAAACAGGCGGCCGTGCGCGAAGAGGGCGAGGGAGAGGACGGAAGTGGAGGTGTCGATGGCGAGGACGGGGCGGGAAAAATCGGGCTGCATGGCGGCGGGGCGGGGTTGGAAAAGGGGTGGATTATAGCAGGAGAGGCCGTCTGAAATGCCCGGTGGGGCGCGCGGTTTGGGGTTGGACGGAAAACCATGCGGACAAGCAAAGGCCGTCTGAAAGCAAAGCCGCAACGAAGCCAAAAGCCGGTTCGGGGTTTTCAGACGGCCTTTTGTCCCTTTGCGATGGGTCAAACAGCCGCCGTTTTCCCGCCGCCGCGGCCGCCCCGCGCTTCCGCCGCCCCCTGCCTTTCGGTATCATGCCGCCCGACAAACCAACCACGACAAAAAGGAGCAGAACATGGCAGCACAAGACGATCTGAAACGCATGGCGGGCGAAAAAGCCGTCGGCTTCGTGCCCGAAAACGAATACATCGGCATCGGCACGGGTTCTACCGTCAACCACTTCATCAAAGCCTTGGCCGAAAGCGGCAAGGCCGTCAAAGGCGCGGTCAGCAGCTCCAAAGCCACTTCCGATCTGCTGGCGCAGTATGAAATTCCCGAAGTGACTTTAAGCGACGTGGTGCGGCTGGCCGTTTACATCGACGGCGCCGACGAAGTGAACCACAGCCTGCAAATGATCAAAGGCGGCGGCGGCGCGCTCTTGCGCGAGAAAATCGTCGCCAGCGCCTCGGAGCGCTTTGTCTGCATCGCCGACGAAAGCAAATACGTCGCTCGCCTCGGCCGCTTCCCGTTGCCCGTCGAAGTGATTCCCTCCGCCCGCTCGCTGGTGGCACGCAAGCTGCTTGCGCTGGGCGGCGAACCCGAATTGCGCGTCGGCTTCATCACCGACAGCGGCAACGAAATCCTCGATGTCTCCGGCCTCGATTTGTCGCGCCCGCTGACGATGGAAGAAGAAATCAACAAAATCACCGGCGTGGTGGAAAACGGCCTCTTCGCCCGAGACACCGCCGACGTGCTGCTGCTGGCGCGCGCAGGCGGCGTGGAAACCATCACCATCGGCGGCTGAGTCGGCGCGCGCCGCATCAAGGCCGTCTGAAACCCTGCTTTCAGACGGCCTCAACCGTTTTCCGTTCCGAAAGGCCGTCTGAAATGCCCTCCTCCCCAGAACCAATCTTCTCCGACACCGACCGCCGCCATATGCAGGCCGCCCTCACCCTTGCCCGCGAAGGCCGTTTTTCCACCAGCCCCAACCCCCGCGTCGGCTGCGTTGTCGCACGCGGCGGACAAGTCGTCGGACAAGGCTTCCACATTCGCGCGGGCGAGGCGCACGCCGAAGTGCACGCCCTGCGCCAGGCGGGGGAACTCGCACGCGGCGCAACGGCCTACGTTACCCTTGAACCGTGCAGCCACCACGGCCGCACCCCGCCCTGCGCCGAAGCCCTCGTTGCGGCGGGCGTGTCGCGCGTCGTCGCCGCCATGTCCGACCCCAACCCGCATGTGGCCGGGCGCGGCCTTGCCCTCTTGGCGGCGGCGGGCATCCGCACCGAATGCGGCCTGCTGGAAGCCGAAGCCCGCGAGCTCAACCGCGGCTTTCTCTCGCGCATCGAACGCGGCCGCCCCTTCGTCCGCCTCAAATGCGCCGCCTCGCTCGACGGCAAAACCGCCCTTTCAGACGGCCGCAGCCAGTGGATCACCAACGCCGCCGCCCGCGCCGACGTGCAGATACTGCGCGCCGAAAGCTGCGCCGTGCTCACCGGCATCGGCACGGTGCTTGCTGACGACCCGCTGCTCACCGTCCGCGCCTTTCCCGCCGTACGCCCGCCCGAGCGCGTCGTCCTCGACAGCCGCCTGCGTCTGCCGCAGACCGCCAAACTGCTCGCCGACGCCTCCGCGCCCGTCCTTATCCTGACCGGTGAAACCGACCCCGCCAAACACGCCACCTTCGCCCGTTTCCCACACGTTTCCCTCCGCGCCATACCGCTGCTTTCAGACGGCCTCCTCGACCTGAACGCCGCCCTCTCCGCGCTGGCGGAACAGGGCATAGGCGAAGTGTTGGCCGAAGCGGGCGCAACGCTGGCGGGCGCACTGCTGCGGGCGGATTTGGTGGACGAAATCGTGCTCTACCAAGCGCCGAAAATCCTCGGTACGGCGGCGCGCGGCCTGTTTGAGCTGCCCGAAAACCCCGCCGCCCTCGCCGCCCAAGCACATTGGCAGACCGTGTCTGCCGACATTCTCGACGGCGATGTGAAATGGGTGCTGCGGCGGACAGAGGCCGTCTGAACGCACTTTCAGACGGCCTGATGGAAAACATAACGTGAAGCGGAAAGAAAAATGGATTTTTGGCACGGCTTTTGGCTGATTACGGGCATACATCTTCTGGCGGCCGTGTCGCCCGGCCCGGATTTCGTGCTGGTGTCGCAGCAGACGCTGGCACACGGGCGCGGCACGGGGCTGCTGTCCGTGCCGCGCGTCAACAGCGGTTTCCGCAGGGCGGGGCATTGGATAGACCGCGTTCTCGGCACGGCGATGGCGGTGCTCGGCGTGAAAGTGATGACGGGCTGAGGCCGTCTGAAATGTGCGGGGAACATTTCAACGGATAAGCCTGCCGTGCGGCAGAATGTCCAAAGGCCGTCTGAAAAACCATATTCCAAGGTTTTCAGACGGCCTCAATCAGCGGAGACAGCCTGTGAACAAACGCAAAACGGAAAAACGCCAAGCCCGCGCCGCGCGGCGGCGCTGCTGCTGATGCCGTGGCTGAAATGCCTGCTGCGCCATGCTTCGTTTTGAACGGCGAAAATAAAAAGGCCGTCTGAAACCCGTTCAGACAGCCTTTTCTTTACCGAACCTTTACATTGTCGGATAATGCGCATTTTGCTCCATCCGACTACACACAAGGAATCCCTCATGGCATTTTTGAAACTCACCGACCAAAACGTCTCCGGCAAAACCGTACTCATCCGCGCCGACATGAACGTACCGTTTAAAGACGGCAAAATCAGCGACGACACGCGCATCCGCGCCTCGCTCGCGTCCATCCGATACTGCCTCGACAACGGCGCGGCGGTTATCGTGATGACCCACCTCGGCCGCCCCACCGAAGGCGAGTTCCACCCCGAAGACGACGTCGCCCCCGTGGCCGCGCACTTGGGCGCGCTGTTGGGCAAAGAAATCAAAGTGTTCAACGACTGGCGCGAAAACAAACCCGTTTTACAGGCGGGCGAAGTGGCGATGCTGCAAAACGTGCGCGTCAACAAAGGCGAAAAGAAAAACGATGCCGAACTCGGCCAAGCCTACGCCGCCTTGTGCGACGTGTTTGTCAACGACGCATTCGGCACGGCACACCGCGCCCAAGCCTCCACCGAAGCCGTCGCCGCCGCCGCGCCGCTCGCCTGCGCGGGCGTGCTGATGGCGGGCGAACTCGACGCGCTGGGCAAAGCGCTGAAAAACCCCGCCCGCCCGATGGCCGCCGTGGTTGCCGGCAGCAAAGTGTCCACTAAGCTCACCATCCTCGAATCGCTGGCCGACAAGGTGGATCTGCTGATTGTCGGCGGCGGCATCGCCAACACCTTCCTGCTCGCCTCGGGCAAACCCATCGGCAAATCGCTGGCCGAACACGATTTGGTGGAAGAATCGAAAAAAATCATGGCCAAAATGGTGGCCAAAGGCGGCAGCGTGCCCCTGCCGGTTGACGTGGTAGTCGCCAAAGAATTTGCCGCCGACGCCGAAGCGACCGTCAAAAATATCGACGATGTGGCGGCCGAGGACATGATTCTCGACATCGGCCCCCAATCCGCCGCCGCGCTCGCCGCGCAGCTCAAACAGGCGGGCACCATCGTGTGGAACGGCCCGGTAGGCGTGTTTGAATTCGACCAGTTTGCAGGCGGCACCAAAGCGCTGGCCGATGCCGTTGCCCAAAGCAGCGGCTTCTCCATCGCAGGCGGCGGCGACACCCTCGCGGCCGTGGCCAAATTCGGCGTAACCGAGCAAATCGGCTACATTTCCACCGGCGGCGGCGCGTTTCTCGAATTTTTGGAAGGCAAAGAGCTGCCCGCCGTGGCCGCGCTGGGAAAACGCGGCGCGTAAGGCCTGCAACGTTTTCAGACGGCCTTTGCACAAACAGGCCGTCTGAAAACGGGAGAAACGCCGTTTTGCCGTTGGCGCGGCAGACATGAAAAGGCCGTCTGAAAATCCGATTTCGGGTTTTCAGACGGCCTTTTTTTGACACGGAGGCGCAGGAGCGGGACGGGCGGCAGCCTGCACGGCATCAGACGTCGGCGTCCGAACCGTGTTTCAGACGGCCTCTGTCCGCGCAAACGGCGGCACGGGGCAGCCGACCTGGCGCAGCAGGGCGCAGGTTTCGTAAACGGGCAGACCCATCACGCCGCTGTGGCTGCCGTTGAGGCTGCGCACGAAAACGCCGCCTATGCCCTGTATGCCGTAAGCACCCGCTTTGTCGAGCGGCTCGCCGCTTGCGACATAGGCGTCGATTTGCGCGTCGTCGAGTTCGGCGAAGACAACGGTGCTGGTGTGGAGGATGCTGCGGCTGAGGCCGTCTGAAAACAGGCAGACGGCGGTGAGGACTTGGTGTTCGTTGCCGGAGAGGGCGGCGAGCATGGTGCGGGCGTGGTCGGGCGATTCGGGTTTGCCGAGGATTTCGCCATTGAGGACGACGGCGGTGTCGGCGCTGAGCACGGGGGCGGCGGGCGGTGTCTTGCCCGCGTTTTGCCGTGCGGCAAGGGCGGCGGCGTTTTTTTCGCAGGCCATGCGGACGACGTAGGCGGCGGGGTCTTCGTGCGGACGGGGCGTTTCGTCGATGGCGGCGGCAATGCATTCGACGCGAAAGCCGAGGTTTTCGAGAATCTCGCGGCGGCGCGGGCTGCCGGAGGCGAGATAAATGAGGGGTGCGGTCATGTCGGGTTTTTCCTGTTTGCGCGGGGAAGGGCGGCATTATATCGGCAGAGGCCGTCTGAAAGCGCCGCGCCCTGTTCAAATGCTCTCGGAACGGTGTTTCAGACGGCCTCTGCGCCGTTGCGGCGGCACGCTCTTCCGCCCGTCGGCGGCCGCGTGTCTGGCAAAATGAAACGGTGTTACAATCCGCGCTCTTTTGCCAACCCGTACCGTCTGCCGTTTCCCGCCATGAACCGCCCATCCGCCGCCTTTGTTTTTTTGTTCGCGCTCGGCCTGCCCGCCGCCGCGTTTTCAGACGGCCTCTCCGATGCCGCAAAGCAGGAGAGGCCGTCTGAAAACGCAGCGGAGCAGAAGCCTTCGTTTGCCCAACGGATGAAAAACCGCCTCGGCCTGAACAAGAAAACGGAAGACGGGGCGGCGGCGCTGACGCCGAAGTTTCCCGTGACGGTGGAGGCCGCGCCCGCCGATGTGAAGGAAATGATTGAAACGCACCTGCCGCTGATTACGCAGCAGCAGGAAGAAGTGCTCGACGAAGAGCAGATGGAGTTTCTCGCCGAGGAAGCGCCCGAGCAGGTGCTGACGATGCTGAAAACCAAGGGTTATTTCAACGCGCGGGTGACGGTGTCGCGGCAGGGCGCGGGCTATCTGGTGAAGGTGGAGAGCGGGGCGCAGACGACGACGGGCAATGTCAGCGTTGCCATTCTCGGCGATGTGCTGCAAGACGAAAACCTCGGCGCATATTACCGTTCGGCTTTGGAAAACTGGGCGCTGCCGGTGGGCAGCGTCTTCAACCAAGACGATTGGAGCAGCAGCAAAACCTCGGTGTTATCGGCCGTGCGGCGCAAGAAATACCCGCTGGCGGAATTTTCCTCCACCCGCGCCTTGGTCGACCCGGTTAAGCGCAGCGCCGATTTGTCGGTGGCGGTGGAAAGCGGCAAACCGGTTTACTTCGGCGAATTGGAAATCAGCGGCACCAAGCGCTATCCCGAAAGCGTGGTGCGCGGGCTGGCGCAGTTTGCCCCCGGTTCGCCCTATGATTTGGACAAGCTGCTCGACTACCAGCAGGCTTTGGAGCAGGACAGCCACTATTCGGGCGCGTCGGTGCAGGCCGACTTCGCCAATCTGGCGGCCGACCGCGTGCCGGTGAAAGTGACCGTGTCGGAAATGAAGCGGCAGAAGCTGGAACTGGGCGTGCGTTTCGATTCGGAATACGGCTTGGGCGGCTCGTTCGGCTACGACCACTACAACCTCTTCGGCCGCGGCTACACCGGCTCGGCGGTGGTCAACGCCGACCGCTACGAGCAAACCGTCGCCGCCGGTATCAGCCAGCCGCGCAACAGCCGGGGACGCTACTGGACCAGCTCCGTGTCCTACAACCGCAAAACCACGCAGAAACTCGAAACCGAAACCATCACCGCCGGCCTGTGGCGCGTGCGCGACCGCAACGGCATCGAATCGCGGCTGGGCATCGAATATGTCGAAGACAAATCGAAAATTCCCGACGCTAAAATCAACCTCGGCCGCTCCTTCGCCACCATGCTCACCGCCTCGTGGAAAAAACAGAGCATCGAAACCCAGCTGCGCCCCGAAAACGGCTACTACCTCGACATCAAAGGCGGCACCACCCTCGGCAGCCTGATGTCTTCCTCGTCCATGCAGCGCATCGCCGGCGGCGCGGGCTACTACTTCACCCCCGAGAACAAAAAAATCGGCACCTTCGTCGCCCGCGGCCAAATCGGCTTCGTCAACGCCAGCGACAGCAGCGATACCCCCGCCGTACTGCGTTTCCGCACCGGCGGCGCCACCTCCGTGCGCGGTTACGAACTTGACAGCATCGGCCTGGCCGGCCCCTCCGGCTCTGTCCTGCCCGTCCGCGCCCTCGCCGTTGCCAGCGCCGAATACCAATACCCCATCAACAAAAGCTTCGCCGCCGCCCTGTTTCACGACATGGGCGACGCGGCACACAGCTTCCAAGACATGAAACTCAAACACGGCACGGGCATCGGCGTGCGCTGGTTCAGCCCCGTCGCCCCCTTCTCCTTCGACATCGCCTACGGCCACCAGGACAAAAAAATCCGCTGGCACATCAGCTTGGGAACCCGTTTCTAAATGACCGCGACACACGACAAGGCCGCCGAAAGGCCGTCTGAAAATGAAAACCCCACCCCCGTGCCGTTTGAAAACGAAGGCGGCGGCGCCAACGGCGAAAGGCCGTCTGAAAACCCGAAAAAGCCGAAAAAAAGCCTGCCGCGCCGCCTTATCAAAGCCCTGCTGTGGCTCCTCCTCATCCTCATTCTGACGCTGGCGGGTGCGCTCTACTGGCTCGCCGCCACTGAATCCGGCCTGCGCGCCGCCCTCTACCGCCTGCCCGAACTGGGCGGCGTGCATATCGGCAGCAAAACCCTCAAAGGCACGCTGTGGCACGGCTTCGAAGGCGACGGCTGGACAGTGCGGACACCCTCCGCCGACATCGAAATCAGCCGCCTCGCCTTCCGATGGCAACCCGAACAAATCTTTTCAGACGGCCTTTTGCACATCAAAGAAATAGACGCGGGCGACATCCATATCCAAAGCAAACCCACGCCGCCCAAAGACAGCCCGCCCGCCAAACTGCCCGACAGCATAGACCTGCCGCTGGCCGTACAGATCGACAAACTCTCCGTCGGCAAAATCAGCAGCGGCAAAGCCCGCACTGTCTTCGTCACCCGCATCGACGTCGCTTACGCCTACAACCGCCGCAGCCACAAACTCACCGTCTCCCGCCTCGTCACCCCGTGGAGCGGCAACGACGGCACGCTGGAAATTCAGACGGCCTCCCCCTTCGCCCTCAAAGGCAGCTTTGGCGGCATAGCCGTGCTCGACGACATCGTCAGCGAAACACAGCTCAAACTGGCGGGCGACCTCAAACAAACCGCCCTCACCGCCCGCCTCGCCAGCGGCGACGTCAAACTGAACGCCGACGCCCTCGTCAGCCTGTTTGAAAACCGCCTCGACAAACAAATCGACCACGTCCTGATTAAAGGCAGCGGCATCGACCCCGCCGTCTTCGCCGAAGGCGCGCCCGAAGCCGACTTCGACTTCGACGCCACCATTGTCCCCTCCGCACAGCGCGGACTGGCGCTCGAAGGCTCGATCGACCTCGCCAACCGCGTCGCCGCCCCCGCCGAAAACAACGCCCTGCCGGTACGCACCGTCTTCGGCGACTTCACCGTCGGCAAAGACGGCGTTTTGTCCGTGCACGACGTCGAAGTCGGCCTGCTGGGCAAAGGCCGCGTCCTGATCGGCGGCCAAACCGACACCGACAAGGACACCTTCGGCATGAAGGCCGTCTTAAAAGACGTCGCCACCGCCGACCTCTCCGCCGCCGCCTACCGCGACACCCTCAACGGCACGCTCTCCCTTAACGGTAGCTACCGCGAACCCGAAGCGGCCTGGGACATCCGCACCGAACGCGCCCGAAGCGAAGGCCGTCTGAAAATCGCCGCCGACACCCAACTCGGCCAGCGCACCCTCGAAATCGCCGCCGCCTCCGTGAAGCCCGACGACGGCGGCTCGCTCGACGCACACGGCAGGCTCGAACTTTTCAACCGCCGCCTGCTGTCTGTCGAAATTGCCGCCGACCGCTTCAACCCCGCCAAACTCCATCCCGACCTGCCCGCAGGCAGCGTCAACGGCCGCGCCGTCCTCAACGGCGAATTGGCCGACCTTGTCCTGAACGGCAAACTGACGCTCGGCAACAGCACCCTCTCCGGCGCCGTCCTCTCCGGCAGCGCCGACGTACAGTATGAAAAACAGCACCTCAGCCGCGCCAAAGCCGACATCGTCCTCGGCCGCAACCGCCTCAAAGCCGACGGCAGCTTCGGCAAAGCGGGCGACCGTCTCAACCTCGACCTTGCCGCGCCCGAACTCGACAAATTCGGCTTCGGCCTCGGCGGCGCGCTCAACGCCAAAGGCTACATCGCGGGCGACCCGAAAAAACTGTCTGCTGACCTCACGGGCAGCGTGCGCGGCCTGCGCGTGCAAAACGCCGTGTCCGTGCGCGAACTCGACTTCAAAGCCGCCGCCTCGCCCGATTACAGCCTGCCGCTCAACCTGCAAGTGCGCGGCCGCGACATCGTGGCGGGCGGCAAAGACGGCACGCGCATCGACACCGTCAACGCCGCCGTCACCGGCACCGGCCTGCGCCACAACGTGCGCGCCGACGGCAGCATGGCGATGGGCGGCAAACACTACAAACTCGACCTCGAAGCCGACGGCGGCCTGAACAAAGACAATGTTTGGAAAGGCACGCTGGGCAGGCTCGATCTGTCGGGCGGCTTCAACCTCAAACTGCAAAACCGCCTCGCTCTCGAAGCGGGCGCGCAGCGCGTGGTGCTGGGCGCGGCGCAGTGGGCGGCGATGGGCGGCCGTCTGAACATGGAGCGCTTCGTTTGGGACAAACAAAACGGCCTCACCAGCAAAGGCAGCGCCGCCAACCTCAACGTCGCCGAGCTGCACAGCTTCTTCAAGCCGCCCGTCGAACACAACCTTGTTCTCGCCGCCGACTGGGATCTGGCTTACAGCCGCGACGCGCGCGGCTTCCTCAACGTGCGCCAGCAGTCGGGCGACATCGTCATCCCCTACCGCAAACAGGCGCTCGGCCTGACCGGCCTCGTTTTGCAAACCCGCCTGCAAAACGGCCGCATCGACAACCAAATCTCCGGCAAAACCCGCTACGGCGAACTCTCCGGCAGCGTCGGCATCAGCCAGCAGTTCGGCAGCTCCATCCTGCTCGCGCCCGTGTCCGGCAGCGTCAAACTCGACATCCCCGACCTGGCCGCGCTGAAAAACCTGATGCCCGTCGGCCAAAGCGTGAAAGGCAGACTGGCGGCCGCGGCCACCGTCGGCGGCCGCGTCGGCGAGCCGCAGCTGGGCGGCACGCTCGAGGGCAGCGGCCTTTACTACATCAACCGCGATCTGGGCGTCATTCTCGACAACGGCAGCCTGCGTTCGCGCTTCGTCGGCCGCGAATGGCAGATACAGGCGCTCAAATTCCAACGCGGCAGCGGCAGCGTCGCCCTTGCGGGCAGCGTCGGCTGGGGCGGCGGCATTCCCGTCGTCGATGCCTCGGCCGTGTTCGACAAATATGAAATCCTCGACAAACCGCGCCGCCGCCTCGCCGTCAGCGGCGACACCCGGCTGCGCTACACCGAGAAAAACGGCATCACCCTTACAGGCCGTCTGAAAGTGGACGAAGGCCGCTTCGGCATGCAGAAATCGGGCATGCCGACGCTGGACGACGACGTGGAAGTGATCGGCGAAGCGAAAAAAGAACCCTCCGCCGCCGTGCCCATCAGCATGGACATTGCCCTTGATCTCAACGACAAAGTCTATTTCAAAGGCGAAGGCGTCGACGTCACCCTCGGCGGCCAACTCAAACTCACCGCCAAGCCCAAGCAGGACGTGCAGGGTGTCGGCACGATTAAAGTCGTCAAAGGCAAATACAAAGCCTACGGCCAGGATTTGAACATCACCAAAGGCACGGTGTCCTTCGTCGGCCCCTTGTCCGACCCCAACCTCAACATCCGCGCCGTACGCAACCTCTCGCCCGTCGACGCGGGTGTGGAAGTGGTCGGCAGCCTGAGCAGCCCGCGCGTCACCCTCGTTGCCAACGAGCCGATGAGCGAAAAAGACAAGCTCTCCTGGCTCATCCTCAACCGCGCCAGCAGCGGCAGCGACGGCGACAACGCCGCCCTCTCCACCGCCGCCAGCGCCTTCCTTGCGGGCAAGCTCAACGACAAAATCGGCCTGGTCGACGATTTCGGCATGACCAGCCGCCGCAGCCGCAACGCGCAGACAGGCGAACTCAACCCCGCCGAGCAGGTGATCACCGTCGGCAAGCAGCTGACAAGCGAGCTGTATCTGGGCTACGAGTTCGGCCTCAACAGCGCCAGCCAGACGGTCAAACTCGTCTACCAGCTCACGCGCAGCATCCAGGCCATCGCCCGCGTCGGCTCGCAGTCCTCCGGCGGCGAAATCAAATACGTCGTCCGCTTCGACTGACGAAAGGCCGTCTGCAACATACAAGGCCGTCTGAAAGCCCGTAGCGCTTTCAGACGGCCTTGGTGTTTTCTGCGTTTGCACCTGCCGCCTACCGCCGTTGCAAGCGGCGAAAAGGCCGTCTGAAAAACCGACGGCGGATTTCAGACGGCCTCAAAAAACGCGCCACCGTTGCAAACCGCAAAAAGGCCGTCTGAAAAGGTTTCAGACGGCCTCTGCGTTTTCTTCCGCTCAGCGGCAGGCTTCGATGCACTCGCGCACCAGCTCCGTGCCCCGGTAGACCATGCCGCTGTACAGCTGCACCGCCGTGGCGCCGAGGCGGAGTTTTTCAGCGGCGTCGGCTCCGCTCATGATGCCGCCCACGCCGATGACGGGGAGTTTGCCGTCGATATGCTGCGCCAGAAGCTGCAAGACGCGGTTGCTTTTTTCGCGCACGGGTTCGCCCGAGAGGCCGCCTGCTTCGGCGGCAAGCGGGTGGCTGCCGAGGGCGGTTTTGTCGATGGTGGTGTTGGTGGCGATGATACCGTCCATTTCCACTGCTTTGACGACGCGGGCGATGTCGGCAATTTGCGTTTCGTCCAAATCGGGCGCGATTTTGACGGCGAGGGGGACGTATTTTCCGTGCGCGGCAGAGAGGTGTGCCTGTTTGTCTTTCAGGGCGGCGAGCAGGGCGGTGAGTTCGTCTCCGCCTTGCAGCTCGCGCAGGTTTTTGGTGTTGGGCGAGGAGATATTGACGGTGATGTAGTCGGCGTGGGCGTAGGCTTTTTCGAGGCAGATCAAATAGTCGTCGGCCGCGTTTTCCATCGGTGTGACGGCGTTTTTGCCGATGTTGATGCCGAGGATGCCGCGGCGGCGGCTTTTTTCCAGGTGGCGTATCATCGCGTCGATGCCTTCGTTGTTGAAGCCCATGCGGTTGACGATGGCGCGCTGTTCGGGCACGCGGAACAGGCGCGGCTGCGGGTTGCCGCGCTGGGGTAGGGGGGTGACGGTGCCGACTTCGACGAAGCCGAAGCCCAGCGCGAAAAGGGCGTCGGTGTAGGCGCCGTTTTTGTCGAGGCCGGCGGCGAGGCCGACGGGGTTGGGCAGGGTCATGCCCATCAGCGGCGTCGGGCGCGTGTCGCGCTCCACGGCGGGCAGCAGGCCGCAGCAGGCGGCGGTTTTCAGGGCGTTGAGGGCGAGGTGGTGGGCTTTTTCGGGATCGAGGGCGAACACGAGGGGGCGGAGCAGGGAATACATGGTTGGAGGCCGTCTGAAAAGAAAAAAACGGGCGGATTCTACCCGAATCCGTCCGTTTTATCAGTTGTGCCGCCGTGTTTAAAAGCCGCGTCGGCCTTCGAGAAAGGCGATTTCGTCGGGCGTGCTTTCGCGTCCCAGCACGGCGTTGCGGTGCGGATAGCGGCCGAAGCGGCTGATGACGAGCTGGTGTTTGAGTTCGAAATCCAGCGGGTTGCCGGGGGCGTATTGTTTGAAGACGCCGACGGCATGGGCGTGCACTTCGGGGCTTTCGCTGTGCATGAAGGGCATGATGACAAACTGGCGCTCGTCGGGCGTCATCGAGGCGAAGCCGGGGCGGGTGATGGCTTCCTGCGCCAGGCACAGCGCGGCCAAGTCCTGCGCGAAAGCCTGCGGGCTGTTGCGGAAGAGGTTGCGCGAAAACTGGTCGAGAATGATGATTTCGGCCAGCCTGCCCTGCATGGTTTTGCGCCAGCCCGAAAGTTCGCCCGCCGCCGCCTGCCGCCACAGGGGGAAGAAGAGGAGGCGGATTTTTTCGTCGAATTCTTTGCTTTCGGCAAACCAGTAGGGGCGGCTTTCTTCGGAAAACCAGAAATCCAATACGGCTTGTGTGTCGATGGTCATTGTGTCGTTCCTTTTTCTGTTCGGAAAATGCGGCTGCCGCCTGTTCGGACGGCTTCAGTGTACTTTCAACAGCTCTACTTCAAACACCAGCGTGGCGTTCGGCGGAATCACGCCACCCGCGCCGCGAGCGCCGTAGCCCATTTCGGGCGGGATGGTGAGCTTGCGTTTTCCGCCTTCCTTCATGCCGGCGAAGCCTTCATCCCAGCCGCGGATAACCTGACCTGCGCCGAGTTTGAACTCGAAGGGCTGGCCGCGGTCGAGGCTGGAATCGAATTTGCTGCCGTCGGCGAGGCGGCCGGTGTAGTGGACGCTGATGCGGCGGCCTTTTTCGGCTTCGGCGCCGCTGCCGGTTTCGATGTCTTCGATGATGAGGCTCATGATGTGCTCCTTTGTGTCGGTTGGGAAACGGGAGGCCGTCTGAAAGGCGTGTGCTTGTTGCAGACGGCATATGCGGGCGCATTGTAGCAGGGTTTGGCGCGAGGCCGTCTGAAACGGCTTTCAGACGGCCTTTTTTGTTTTCACTACCTTGAAGCCCCGCTTTCAGACGGCCTCAAGTTTGGCGAACGCGGTATCCAGCTCTTTCACGCCTTGTTTGCCGAAATTGATGGTCAGGCGGGCGGAGTTGCCCTTGTCGGCGGCGTCGATGATTACGCCCGTGCCGAATTTGGCGTGGCGCACGTTTTGGCCGATGCGGAAGCCCGCGTAGCTTTGCGCGGGTTGGTAGTTTTCGGCGGGGCTGCTGCGGCGCAGCGGGGGAGCGTCGGCAAAGGCGGCAGATTTTTTCGGCGAGAGAAAGTGCAGCACTTGGGGCGGGATTTCTTCGACAAAGCGCGACACTACGCCGAATTGGGTTTGGCCGTGCAGCATCCGCTGTTGCGCCATGCTGATATACAGCCGTTTGCGCGCGCGCGTGATGGCAACGTACATCAAACGGCGTTCTTCTTCGAGGCCGCCGCGCTCGGCCAGCGAAAGCTCGCTGGGGAAGCGGCCTTCTTCCATGCCGGTGAGGAACACGGTGTCAAATTCCAAGCCTTTGGCGGCATGCACGGTCATGAGCTGTACCGCGTCTTCGCCTTCGCCCGCCTGGTTTTCGCCCGATTCGAGCGCGGCGTTGCTTAAAAAGGCGAGCACGGGAAAGGCGGGGTCGGCGGCGGCGTTGTCGGGCAGGATTTCAAAATTGCTTTCTTCGGGCTTGAACGCGATGGCGGCGTTGACGAGTTCGTCGAGGTTGTCGAGGCGGTCTTGGTGGTCGCCTTTTTGCGTTTGGTAATACTCAACCAAGCCGCTGTCGCGCACGATGCCGGACATGATTTCGGCCAGCGGCATCTGGCCGATTTGCGTACGCAGGTTTTCAATCAGGCGTACGAAGGCGGCGACTTTGGCGGCTTTCGCACCGGCGGCGCAGGCGGCCTGCCAGAGGGATATGCCCATTTCGGACGAGGCCGTCTGAATGTTTTCAATCGTGCGCACGCCGATGCCGCGCGGCGGCACGTTAATCACGCGCAATAGGGCGTTGTCGTCGTCGGGGTTGACGGCGAGGCGCAGGTAGGCGAGCGCGTGTTTGATTTCTTGGCGTTCGTAAAAGCGCAAGCCGCCGTAGATTTTGTAGGGCAGGCCGCTGCGGAACAGGGCTTGTTCGATCACGCGCGATTGGGCGTTGCTGCGGTAGAGCACGGCGGTTTCGCGCAACAGCTTGCCTTCGCGGTGCAGGGCTTTGGTTTCTTCAACGACAAACTGCGCTTCGTCAGAATCGGAGGGCGCGGAGAAAAAGCGGATTTTGTCGCCCGCTTCGGCATCGGTACGCAGGTTTTTGCCCAAACGATCGCCGTTGTTTTCAATCACGGCGTTGGCGGCGGCAAGGATGTTGCCCACCGAGCGGTAGTTTTGTTCGAGTTTTACCGGCGCGTCGATGTGAAATTCCTGCATCAGTGCTGTCATGTTGCCGACGTGCGCGCCGCGAAAGCGGTAGATGCTCTGGTCGTCGTCGCCCACGGCAAACACGGCGGCGTGTTCGCCCGCCATCAGCTTGAGCCATTTGTATTGCAGCTTGTTGGTGTCTTGGAATTCGTCAACCAGAATATGGTTGAAACGGTTTTGGTAGTGCGTACGCAGGATTTCGTTGCGCGCCAGCATTTCGTAGCTGCGCAGCATCAGCTCGGCAAAATCGACCACGCCTTCACGTTGGCAGATTTTGTCGTATTCGGCGTAGCACTCAATCATGCGGCGCGTGTGCGGGTCGGGTGCTTCGAGCGCGTCGGCACGCAGGCCGCTTTCTTTTTGCGCGTTGATAAAGCCCTGCAATGAGCGCGGCGCGATGATTTCTTCGGCGATGTTGAGGCTTTTGAGCAGGCGTTTGATGAGGGAAAGCTGGTCGCCGCTGTCGAGGATTTGAAAGGAAGACGGCAGGCCGGCATCGCGGTAGTGCAGGCGCAAAAAGCGGTGGCACAGGCCGTGGAACGTGCCCAGCCACATGGCGCGCACGTTCACGGGAATCATCGCGCCCAGCCGCGTCTGCATTTCTTTGGCGGCCTTGTTGGTAAACGTTACCGCCATGATGCTGTGCACGCTGGCCTGGTTGGTTTGCAACAGCCAGGCGATGCGCGTGGTGAGCACCCGCGTTTTGCCGCTGCCTGCACCGGCCAAAACGAGCGCGGAGTGCGGCGGCCAGGTGACGGCGGCGAGCTGTTCGGGATTGAGGTTTTGCAGCAGGGCGGAGGGGGATTCGTTGGGAAACATGAGAGGCCGTCTGAAAAATCGGAAAGGGCGTATTTTAGCGGATTAGGCCGTCTGAAAATGCGTTTGCGGGTTTTCAGACGGCCTCTGCGGATGGGGCGCGGACGGCGGACGATACGCCCTGCCCGAATGTCGGAGGCCGTCTGAAATTCCGTAGAAACGGTTTTCAGACGGCCTTTTTATGTTTTGCTCTGCGCCGTTCAAACGCGGCTGCGGTTGGCGTCGGCCAACAGGGCGAGCAGCTCTTCGGTGGTGTCCCAGCCGATGCAGGCGTCGGTGATGCTTTGGCCGTAGGTTTCGGGTTTGTCCTGACGGCCTTCGACGAGGTGGCTTTCGACCATCACGCCCATGATGTCGTTTTCGCCGTTTTTGAGCTGCTGCGCCACGTCGCGGGCGACTTCCATCTGGCGGGTGTAGTCTTTGCGGCTGTTGGCGTGGCTGCAGTCGATCATCAGCTTGGGGGTGACGTCCGCTTTGGTCAGTTGCTCAGATGCTTCGCGCACGAAGCGGCTTTCGTAGTTCGGCTCTTTGCCGCCGCGCAGGATAACGTGGCAGTCGGGGTTGCCTGCGGTGTGGACGATGGCGGAATGCCCCGCTTTGGTGACGGACAAAAAGTGGTGCGGATGACTGGCGGCACCGATGGCGTCGATGGCGATTTTGAGGTTGCCGTCGGTGCCGTTTTTGAAGCCGACGGGGCAGGAGAGGCCGCTGGCAAGCTCGCGGTGCACCTGGCTTTCGGTGGTGCGCGCGCCGATGGCGCCCCAGGAAATCAGGTCGGCGTAATACTGCGGCGTAATCATGTCGAGAAATTCGGTGGAGGCGGGCATGCCGAGATTGTTGAGATCGAGCAGCAGGCGGCGCGCCTGGCGCAGGCCGTAGTTGATGTCGAAAGTGCCGTCCAGATGGGGGTCGTTGATGAGGCCTTTCCAGCCGACGGTGGTGCGCGGTTTTTCAAAGTAAACGCGCATGACGATGAGCAGCTCCTGTTCGTATTGTTTTTTTAAGGGCAGCAGCTTTTGCGCGTATTCGAGGGCGGCGGCGGGGTCGTGGATGGAGCAGGGGCCGATGATGGCGAGCAGGCGTTTGTCGCGGCCGTGGACGATGTCGGCGATTTGGCGGCGGGTGCCGGCGACGAGTTCCTGCGCGGCGTCGCCTGCGGGCAGCTCGTAAAGGTGGGCGATGGGGGGGAGGAGTTCGGCGATGCCGCTGATGCGGATGTCGTCGGTGCGGTTTTTTTTGGTCATGGCGCGGCCTGTTGTTTTTATGATGAAAGGAGGCGAAGGATAGCGGCGGCGGCGGGGAATGGCAAGCCGCACGGTGCTTCTTCGGCAATAAAATTGCTTTGTTCTGCTTTTTTTATCCATTTTGTTATTTTTCAGGCTGTTTTTTCTTTTGTTTTGGCATTTTGTTGCGCATCAAGCCGTCTGAAAGGTTTCAGACGGCCTGATGCGGAAAGTGGTGCGGGATTCAGAGCGGCTTGTCGATGCGGGCGATGCCGACGGCGTCGGGGCCGATGTGGGCGCCGATAACGGGGGAAATGGGGAAGGCTTTGGGCATGATGCCGGTTTTGCGGTGCAGCCTCTCGGCGAGGTTTTCGTAGAGGGCGCGGTTGCCGCCGTAGAGGCCGTAGAGGCGGACGGGTTTCTGCCGCAGGGCAGCGGCGGCGCTTTCCACCAGCGCGTCGAGGGTGTTTTCCGTTTTGCGGCCGATGTCCACGCGCGAGAATTGTCCGTCGTAAAAGCGCAGCACGGGTTTGAGGTCGAGCAGGCCGGCGACGAATTTTTCCGTGGTGTTGAGGTGCGGCAGTCGGCGCAGATGGGCGCGGCTGTGGACGCTGAACACGATTTCGGCGCCGGGTTTGAGGCGTTCGAGGTGTTCGACCACGTCGGCGGCGGCAAAGCCCTGGCGCAGCAGCTTCACCGCTTCGAGGGCGAAGTGGCCTTCGGCGATGCAGGCGGTGCCGGTGTCGACGATGTAGGTTTGGATGTCGCGCGCCGTTTCCGCCGCGACTTTGCGCACGGTGTTAACGGTGTCGCTGATGCGGCCGCTGAGGGTGGTGACGATGATTTCGCGGTAGCCCGCGTTGCGTATCTGGCGGAACAGGCTGCGGACGGCAGCTTCGGAGGGCGGCGAGGTGCGGGTTTCGCCTTCAGGGTGTTCCGTTTGGCTTTGGTAGAAGGCTTCGGGGTGCAGGTCGAGGCCGTCGGCGTAGACGAGGCCGTTCATGTGGATGTTGAGGCGCAGGATGTAGAGCAGGTCGTCGAGGTCGGAGAGCTCGTCGAGCGAGCCGGTGGAGGTGGCGACGACGGCGCAGCGTATGGGCGGTTCGGTAAGCGGGGCGGACATGGCGGGACGGCGGAGAAAACGGATGAAAAACGAGCGCGGATACTAAGCGTTTGCGCGGCAGCTGTCTAGTGTAGAAAACGGTTTAATGCAATGAAATTTATCCGAAAAATGCGGATGATAGTTTTTTGTGCGGCTAAACGGGGCGGGTGGCGGAAACCGTGTTTTCAGACGGCCTTTTCCGTCTCAGCCGCGCGCTGCCAGAGCCTGCGCCAGCCAGTCGAGCGCGAAGGACACGGCCTCCCGCCGTATTTCGTCGCGGCTGCCGTGAAAATGCGCGGTGCGGGCGGTTGCGCCTGCGGCCGATGCCAAACCGAAGCACACCGTGCCCACCGGTTTTTCCGCGCTGCCGCCGCCCGGGCCGGCGATGCCTGTCACGGAAAGGGCGAAGTCGGCTTGCGCCGCTTTGAGCGCGCCCGCGGCCATTTCGCGCGCCACCGTTTCGCTGACCGCGCCTTCGCGCCGCAGGCTGTCGGGCGAGACGCCGAGCAGCTTTTGTTTCGCTTCGTTGCTGTATGTGACAAAGCCCGTTTCAAACCAGGCCGAGCTGCCGGGCAGATGGGTGAGCTGTGCCGAGAGCAGCCCGCCCGTGCACGATTCGGCGCAGGTGGCTTTCAGACGACCTGATGCCAGGGCGGCGGTGAGTGCGGCGAGTGTGTCCATAAAGAATGTTCCGTAGTTGCGTCGGCCGATTGTATGGCAAGTCTGCGGCGAACGCACGGGCGGCATGGCATCGGGCGCGTGCGTTCGGGTATAATTCTTATTTGTAAGAATCTGCACTGAGGCCGTCTGAAAACGAAGTCAAACAGCGCTTTCAGACGGCCTCGAATCAAAAACAACGGACACAAGGAGCTAACATGAAACACCCCGAAAACCCGAGCCGCCGCCGTCTGCTGCAAAACGCCGCCGCCCTCTCCGCCGCCGCCGCGCTTGCCGCCTGCGGCAAAAACGGCGATACCGCCGAAGGCGCGAAGGAGAGGCCGTCTGAAAGCCAAGGCGAAGGCGGGCAGTTTGCCAGCCACAGCCAAACCGCCTACGACTGCTACGGCACGCACCAGGCAGGCATCACCACGCCGCACCAGCCCTTCGGCATCCTCTGTGCCTTCGACATCACCGCCGCCGACCGCGCCCGCCTGATCGACTTTTTCCGCACCCTTACCGCCCGCATCGAATTTCTCACCAAAGGCGGCGAACTTATCGACGGCGACGACAAACTCCCGCCCGCAGGCAGCGGCCTGTTGGGCAAAGTGCTGCCGCCCGACGGCCTCACCGTCACCGTATCCGTCGGCCACAGCCTGTTCGACGGCCGCTTCGGCCTCGCGGGCAAAAAGCCCAAGCATTTGCAGGAAATGAAAGACTTCCCCAACGACGAACTGCGCAAAGAATGGTGCGACGGCGACATCGGCATCCAAATCTGCGCCTTCTCGCCCGAAACCTGCCAAAACGCCCTGCGCGACATCATCAAAAACACCGCCAAATACGCCGTTATCCGCTGGACGGTGGACGGCTGGCTGCCCAAACCCGAGCCCGGCGCCATCGCCGCCCGCAACCTGTTGGGCTTTCGCGACGGCACGGGCAACCCCGACGTGTCCGACCCCAAAATCGCCGACCAGGTTCTGTGGACGGGCGTGGCGGCCAACAGTCTCGACGAGCCCGCGTGGACGAAAAACGGCAGCTATCAGGCCGTGCGCCTCATCCGCCACTTCGTCGAATTTTGGGACAGAACGCCACTGCAAGAGCAAAACGCCATCTTCGGCCGCGAAAAATACAGCGGCGCGCCCTTGGGGCAGAAACACGAGAGCGATATTCCCGACTACGGCAAAGACCCCGAAGGCAAAGTCATCCCCAAAGACAGCCACATCCGCCTGGGCGACCCGCGCGATCCCGAGTTTATGAAAAAACACCTGCTCTTCCGCCGCCCGTTCAACTACTCGCTCGGCCTCGCCAAAAACGGCCAGCTCGACGTCGGCCTCATCCTCGTCATGTATCAGGCCAACCTCGACGACGGCTTTATCTTCGTGCAAAACCGCCTCAACCTCGAACCCTTGGAAGAGTATGTCAAACCCTTCGGCGGCGGCTATTTCTTCACCCTGCCGGGCGTGGAAAAAGGCGGCTTCCTCGCACAGGGGCTGCTGCTCGATTAAAACGCCCCGCCTGCGACGCATGAGGCCGTCTGAAAGCCCGAAAAGGCTTTCAGACGGCCTCTGTCCATTTGGGTTTCTGCCGCAATGCCCGCGCGTACACGGGGCAGCTTTCGTCGTGCGCGCCTTTGAGATAGCCCGTGCTCATTAAAAATTCGCCGACGATTTCGCCGCCGACAAATTTGAAATGCCGTCTGAACAATTTGACCCATTCGTTTAAGCTGCGCGGATGGTGCGCGTCGAGCCAGTTTTCAAACGAGCCGTATTCGCGCTGCAAAGCCAGAATTTGATTGGCGTTGAAAATGGCGGCATTGATTTTCAAACGGTTGCGCACGATGCCCGCGTCGGAGAGCAGGCGCGCGCGGTCGGCTTCGTCAAAGGCGGCCACGGCGGCGATGTCGAAGCCGCAGTAGGCCGCATCAAAAGCGGCGCGTTTGTTTAAAATCAGCGTCCAATTCAAACCGGCCTGATTGATTTCCAGCACCAGCCGTCTGAATAATTCTTTGTCGCTATGGATTGGAAAACCGTATTCGCAGTCGTGGTAATGCTGGTTGGGGTCGCCGCTGCCTTCGGGCAGGGCGTTGGCAAAATCGCAATAGCTCATGTGTGTTTCTTTGTTTGAAAGTTTTAAAAGGCCGTCTGAAAACCTGTTGGGACTTTTCAGACGGCCTTTCGGTTGGTTAGCCCAACGGGATTTCGCCCATTTCTTCAAACACCGCTTGCGGAAAATCCTGCCGCAGGCGCTGTTGCAGATAGGCGGCGGTGTCGGCTTCGATAAGGGGGTCGCTTGCGGGGAAGCGGTTGTAGATCAGCATGGCCACGGGAATGTTGCGCGTTTGGCAGGCTTCAAGCGAGAGCAGGGTGTGGTTGATGCTGCCCAGCCGCCCGGATGTCAACAATACCAGCGGCCAGCCTTCGCGTTCGAGCAAATCCAGCGTGGTGTCTTGCCCGTTAAGCGGTACGGCCAGGCCGCCTGCGCCTTCGACGAGGACGAGATCGTAACGTGCAGCCAAGGCTTCGGCGTGGCGGGCAATGAGGCCGCTGTCGATGTGCTCTCCCGCTATGCGGGCGGCCAGATGGGGCGAGCAGGGATAGGGGAAAAGGTAGGGGCAGGTTTCGCCTGCGAGGTCTTCGGGCAGCGGCGCGATGCCTTGGATACGGCGGTGCAGCGCGAGGTCGTCTGAAAAGCCGTTGCAGCCGGTTTGCACGGGTTTGAAGGTAATCACGCGCAAGCCCTGCTGCATCAGGCGTGCAGCCAGATGGCCGGTGGCGTAGCTTTTGCCGATGCCGGTGTCGATGCCGCCGACAAAAACAATCTTGCCTTTGAGGCCGCTTGAAAACAGTTTAACGTTCATATTCTTCCCTTAATGCGCCGATGAGGCCGTCTGAAACCTGCGCCAGCTCGTCGGGGGAAATGATGTAGGGCGGCATGGTGTAAACGAGTCTGCCAAACGGGCGCAGCCAGATGCCGCGCTCGACGAATTTGGGCTGCAAACGGCGCAGGTTCACAGGTTCGTGCATTTCCACCACGCCGATGGCGCCGAGTACGCGCACGTCTTTTACCGCCGCGATTTCACGCGCGGGGGCGAGGCCGTCTGAAAGCTGCCGTTCAATCCGCGCGACATTGCTCTGCCAGCCGTCTTCCAGCAGCAGCTTCACCGATTCGGCAGCCACGGCGCAGGCGAGCGGGTTGGCCATAAAGGTGGGGCCGTGCATAAAGCAGCCCGCCGCGCCGCCGCTGACGGTGTCGGCGATGTGTTTGTGCGTTACCGCCGCCGAGAGCGTGAGATAGCCGCCGGTTAAGGCTTTGCCGAGACACATGATGTCGGGCACAACACCGGCGTGTTCGCAGGCAAACAGTTTGCCGGTGCGGCCGAAGCCGGTGGCGATTTCGTCGAAAACCAGCAATACGCCGTGCCGGTCGCACAGTTCGCGGGCAGTTTTCAGGTATTCGGGCGAATAAAAATACATGCCGCCCGCGCCCTGTACGACGGGTTCTAAAATCAGTGCGGCGATTTCGTGCGCGTGTTTTTCCAAGAGATCGGCCAGCGGCGCGGCGGCCTCTTCGCGCCACGCTTCGCCGAATTTCACGCTCGGCTGCGGCAGGAAAAACTGCACGGGCAGGCTGCCGGAAAACAGGCCGTGCATACCGGTAACGGGATCGCACACCGACATGGCGTGCCAAGTGTCGCCGTGATAACCGGCGCGGATGGCGGCGAATTTGTGTCGCCCTTTTCGATTGAGCGCGTGCTGGTACTGCACCGCCATTTTCATCGCCACTTCCACCGCCACCGAGCCGCTGTCGGCGTAAAACACGGTGTCCAAACCCTCGGGCAGAATGCCCAGCAGCAACTCGGTGAGTTCGCCCGCCGCGTCGTGGGTGAAGCCGCCGAACATCACATGGCTCATCTTTTCAAGCTGGCGCGCGGCGGCGGCATTCAGGCGCGGATGGTTGTAGCCGTGCACCGCCGCCCACCACGACGACATGCCGTCGATGAGCGTTTGCCCCGTTTTCAAATGAATGCGCACGCCCTCGGCGCGTTCGACGGGATAAACGGGCGCGGGGTCGGCGGTGGAGGAATAGGGATGCCAGATGTGGGCTCGGTCGAGGGTGAGGAGGGTGTCGGTGTTCATGGTTTGGGGGGATTGATGGTGGAACAACACAAGCGGGTATTTTGCCAAATAACGCAAATGCGGTTTGTGAGGCAGGGTGGGCGGCGGGGACGGCCTCAGCAGTCTTTTATTCAGACCATGCCGAACCTAAGGTAGGGTGTGTCGCCCCAAGTCGACGCACGCGGTCTGTGTACCGCACAACCAATCCGAGAGTTCGCCTGCGAATCCCAAACCGCGTGTGTGGCTGCGCCACCCCCTACCTTGGCGACAGAGGCCGTCTCCGCCTGCACGGGGATGACGTTTCTGAAAAGTGTTTTTGGTTGCGCCGAAACTGCGTTTTAACTTCGTTGAAGCTACGCTTTCAGACGGCCTCAACAGTCTTTGCCGGTGATGCGGAAGGGGGCGGCGACGGGACGGCCGTCGGCGGCGAGGACATGGAATTCGAGGGCGTAGCGGCCTTGGGTGAGGATGTCTCGTTCGGCGCGGCGGCGGCAGCTTTCGCGCACCATGCCGCGCTTCATTTCGGCCTGGGCGCGGCGGCGGGCGGCGGGGGTGATGCCGTGTGTGTTTTTCAGGCGTTTGAGGACGACGGTGTAGACGAAGGTGTCGTCGGCTGCGCGGTAGCGGATGTCGCGCACGGCCACGTCGGGGTCGTCGTCGCGGTTGGCGCGGCGCAGCATTTGCGCGGCTTTGCGTCCTTCGGCGTCGCGCTGCGCGCTGCTGAGGCCGGCAAGCTGGCGGCCGAGCGGCGGTTCGTCCGACTGGCGGGCGCAGGCGGCGAGGAGGAGGGCGGCCAGAATCAGGGCGGTTTTGTTCACGGGAGCTCCTTTGTGCGGGGAAACGGTTGGTTTTGCACCGCTGCGTGTCGCGTGTTCGGAAACGTCATCCCCGCACAGGCGGGGACGGCCTGAATCCGTTGTGGCGCGGTGCGGCTTGGTTGCGCTTTGCAATACGCGTTATGCAGCCTTCGGCGGCGGGTGTTTCCTGTTTCGAGGCCGTCTGAAAAACGGGTTCAGCCGCTGCTTTGGTGGTCGCGCAGGATTTTTTCGTACACAGCTTCGGGCAGGTAGCGGCGGACGGTGTCGCGCCAGCCGACGGGGCCGACCATGCCTTTGACGAGGGTGGACGACACTTCGGCGTATTCGCGCGGCGGAATCAGCAGCACGGTGGCGATTTCGGGTTGGAGGTCGGAATTGATGTGGCGGATGGTGCGTTCGTATTCGTAGTCCGAAGCGCTGCGGATGCCGCGCACGATGTAGCCCGCGCTGACGCTGTGGGCATAGTTGACGAGGAATTGGTTTTCGTAGGAATCGATGCGCACGTTGGCAAAGGGCGCGGTGATGTCTTCGAGCATTTTGCGGCGCTCGGCGACGGTGTAGGTGGATTTTTTGTCGGGATTGACGCCGATGGCGACGATGAGTTCGTCGAAGAGCGCCTGCGCTTCGCGTATCATCCACAGGTGGCCGTTGGTAGGCGGGTCGAAGCTGCCGGCATACACGGCGCGGCGCAGGGCTTTGGTTTGCATATTGTTTTTGGTGCTTTGGTGCAGCTGGTGGGAGGGCGGGCAGGATAGCGGGATTGTGAAGAAATGTCAAAAGGCCGTCTGAAACCGTAAGGGCTTTCAGACGGCCTTTTGCCGGAGCGCTTAGTCGTCGCTGCCGGCGAGGGACAGAAGGATGTGCAGCAGGCTGCTGAAGAGGTTATAGAGGGAGATGAAGATGGACAGCGCGGCGCTGATGTGGCTGTCTTCGCCGCCTTCGATCACTGTGCGGGTCTGCCACATGATCATGATGGAGCTGAAAACGACGAAACCGCCTGCAATGGCCAGGCCGAGGGCGGGAATGCCCAGTGCGAAGTTGGCGATAACGGCTATCATCAGGACGATGGCGCCGATGGTGAGGAAGCGGCCGAGCGCGTTGGTGTTGATGTTGGCTTTCTGCGCCATTACCGACATGACGCCGAAGATGGCGGCGGTCATCAGGGCGGCGGTGCCGACCAGTCCCGCACCGCCGGGGATGCCGAGGCTGTATTGCAGCAGCGGCGAGATCAGGGCGCCCATGCCGAAGGTGAAGACCATCAGTAGGCCGGCACCGACGTTGCTGTAACGGTTTTTCTCAATCAGGAAAATCATGCCGTAGAAGAAGGCGAGAACGGCGATGAAACCCGCCCAACGGTTGCCGGTGAGGGCGTAAACGTTGAATCTGGTGGCGGCTGCCGCAAATGCGCCCAGCGCACAGGGGATAAAGGACAGCGCCAGGAGGCCGTAGGTTTTGCGCAGAACGGTGCTGCGCTGTACGCCGGCGGGGTTGGTGTAGTCGTAAACATCATTTTGCATGGTGTCGTTCCTATGTGTGGGTTGGTAAAAAACGCGCGATTGTAACAGCAAGCGGCTGTTTGTTGGGGAAATTGTGCGTCAGTTGAAACGAAGATATGGCGCGTTTTTGCGGAATTTAAAGTGTGTTGTCGTGTTTTTGTCCGCGCAACGGGGAACAGGCTCAGAGGCCGTCTGAAAACCACAGTGGGCGCGGGCGGACAAATCGCACACGGCGGGCAAAATTGGTATCATCGCGGCTGTTATAGGGTAGCCAGGTGCCCTGCGGCTTTTGCCGCCGCACCCCATTTTTTTCAGACGGCACGCAGAGGCCGTCTGAAAACGTGTTATCCGGCCTTGCCGGTAAAATCGGAAGAGAAACAACAGCATGACTTATCTGAAAAAGCTTTTCGCCCCAGCCTTCGCCGCGCTCGCCCTGTTGTGCGCCGCGCTGCCGGTTCAGGCCGCCAACAAAAAAGCCGAGCCGAAAACCGCCGCCAAAAAGGAAGCAACCAAGGGCAAAAAAGACAGTGCCGACAGCAAAAAACAGCCCGCCGCGAAAAAAGAAAACCCAGCCAAAGAGCCGACGAAAGGTAAAAAAGAAGCGGTAAAAGGTAAAAAAGACGCGGGGCAGGAGAACAAAAAAAACGCCAAAAAAGAAGCGCCCGCCAAAGAGGACAAGGCCAAAGGCGGTAAAAAAGACAGCGCCAAAGACAAAAAAGAAACGACCAAAGACAAAGGCCGCAATGCCAAAGACAGCAAACAGAAAACACCGGCAGGCAAAGCGGACGAGGCAAAGAAGAAGGGCAAGGCCGATACGGCAAAGAAGGACGAGGCCGGTAAAGCCGCACAGAAAAAAGAACCGGCGAAAAAAGATGCGGCCAAAAAAGAGCCTGTAACAAAAGAGCCGGCCAAAAAGGACGCGGCCAAACACGAGGGCGCGCCGGAACCGCAAAAGCCCGAAACCCCGCCCGTGCGCGATTTTATCCGCCGCCCCGAAATGCCGTTTCCGCCCGACGCGCAGACGGCAGCGCCGAAAACCAAACCCGGTTACGACGAATCGGCGATGCAGGCTTTGGTCAGACAGCAGGCCGAAAAGGAAAAGCAGAAGGAAAGGCAGGCGGCCAAAACCGCAGAAGCGGCCATGCCTTCGGGTTCGCCCGTTTCCCGCCGCGAGGCCGACGAGCTGATCGGCAGCGCGATGGGGCTGCTCGGCGTCAGCTACCGTTTCGGCGGCACATCGGTCAGCAGCGGCTTCGATTGCAGCGGCTTTATGCAGCACATTTTCCGCAAAACCATGCAGGTCAACCTGCCGCGCACGTCGGCCGAACAGGCGCGGATGGGCGTGGGCGTGTCGCGCAGCGAATTGCAGCCGGGTGACATGGTGTTTTTCCGCACCTCACGCGGCCGCATTTCGCACGTCGGCCTCTATATCGGCAACAACCGTTTCATCCACGCGCCGCGCACGGGCAAGAGCATCGAAATCACCAGCCTGTCCAACAAATACTGGAACAGCCGCTATGCCCTGGCGCGCCGTGTCAAACGTTTCGACTCCGGCCGCTTCGCCAACTGACCGAAAGAACTTCCGCCATGCCCATGCCCGAAATGCCCAAATGGTACGGCGACGACGGCAGCGTCGTTTCCTGCACCGAGAAAATTAAAGTGATGAACGAAAATATGAACGAGCTCTTCCAACTCGCGCAGGACGCTTTCGAGGACGCGCTGCTGATGGGCTGCGGCGAAAAGCAGTTGCGCGAATACTTGGCCGCACTGGTGGCGGGCGTGGAAAACCCTTACCGTTCGGAGTAGTAGGCCGTCTGAAAGCCGAAATGCGGTGTTTTGTGAAACGGTAAGGGAATAGGGAGGCCGTCTGAATATTCAGACGGCCTTTTTCCGTGCCTGCTGCCCGTGCAGCAGGCAAGTTTGGGGATGTTTCAGGCCGTCTGAAAAGCGGCAGTCGGACGTTTCAGACGGCCTCTTCTGCTATAATCGCCGTCCCGACAAACTGCAAAGGAAAACCGCATGACCCTCAACAGCCTTCCCGCGCTGGACACCGCGCTGGCGCACCGTTCCATCCGCCGCTTCACCGAACAGCCCGTTCCCGCCGACATGCTCGCCGCCGTGCTCGAAGCCGGCCGCGCCGCTTCTACATCGAGCTATCAGCAGAACAACAGCGTCATCCGCGTCAGCGACCGCGAAATCCGCAAAGAGTTGCGCGAAATCTGCGCCTCCGAAGGCGGCATGGGGCATGCCTATGTCGAGCATTGCGCCGAGTTTCTCGTGTTCTGCATCGATGCCGCCCTCCATCACACGGTGGACGCCCAAGTGCAGACCGACTGGACGGAAGTGCTGCTTACCGGCGCGATTGACGCGGGCATTATGGCGCAAAACGTCGTGCTGGCCGCCGAATCGCTCGGCCTCGGCGCGGTGTATATAGGCAGCATCCGCAACGATATTGCCCGCGTCGGCGAACTGCTCGGCCTGCCCGAACACACCGTGCCGCTGTTCGGCCTCTGCCTCGGCTACCCCGACCAGCAGCCGCTGCAACGCCCGCGCCTGCCGCTGGACACGCTGGTGTCGGAAAACCGCTACCGTCCCGCCTCCGCCGAAGTGCTCGCGGCCTACAACGAAGAGGTGAAAACCTATTACCGCGAACGCAGCGGGCGGGATTTGGACTGGGCGGGGCAAATCGCCAACACCCTCGCCCGCCCCGTGCGCCCGTTTATGCTCGGTTATCTGCAAGGGCAGGGTTTCGCCAAACGCTGAACCGGTTGGCAGAGGCCGTCTGAAAAGGTGGCCGGCCGCATCGGTAGAAGAGGCCGTCTGAAAGATTCGTTTTCAGACGGCCTTTTGGTGTTTTGTCTGCCTGTGTCGGCGCGGAATGCTTGACACCTGTGCCGCTGTCGGGCTTGGTTTGAAACCGTTATTGCAGACGTTTGAGGTTTAAAAAAGGCCGTCTGAAACCGTATTTCGGGTTTTCAGACGGCCTTTTAACGCCTCATCCGCCCGCTGCGGGATGCGGCGGAAACTGCGTTTTCAGGCGGCTTAGTTCAGACCGAGTACGCCGCGCAGTTTGCCCAGTTCTTCGGCCAGAGTGTTGATCGGGGCTTTGAGCTGGGTACGGTCGGCTTCCGACAGTTTGTCGTAGGTTTCGAAGCCGTCGCCTTTTTTGTATTTCGCCAGGATGTCGTTGATCTGTTTGAAGTTGGCATCGACGGTATCCAGGAGGGCTTTGTCTTTTTCGGCAATCATCGGACGGAAGAGTTCGACGATTTTCTGCGAGCCGTCGATGTTGGCCTGGAAGTCGGAGAGGTCGGTGTGGCTGTAACGGTCTTCCTCGCCGGTGATTTTGGTGCCGGCCACTTCTTCGATCAGCGCCGCCGCGCCGCCCACCACTTTGCTCGGCGGGAAGCTCAATACGTCGATTTCGGCTTTCAGCGCTTTCACGTCTTTATCCAGCTTGTCGGCGGTTTCTTTCACTTTGTCGTCAATTTTGTTGTCCACCCACAGCGCGTGTTCGATGCGGTGGAAACCGGTGAAGGCGTCGTCTTTGGCTTTTTCTTTGTAGTCGTCTTCGCGCGAGTCGATGGCGGGATCAAGCTCGTTGAACAGCTCGGCAATCGGCTCGATGCGTTCGTAGTGGACGCGGGTGTCGGCAAACAGGGCTTTGGCTTCGTCAACTTTGCCCGCTTTCACGGCGGCGGCGAATTTCTCGGTTTTTTCAGCCAAGAGCTTGGCCTCACCTTGAACATAGACTTTGTAGTCGGCCAAAGGCTGCGCCAGTTTGGCCATGTCGGCCTGCGCGGGATCGGCTTTGAAGCCGCTGTCGGTGACGACCAGTTTGCCGCGCGGGTTGGTCAGCAGGCCGCAGGTCATTTCGTAAGTGCCGGGCATCAGGGTAACGGTCATTTTGTCGGACAGGCCGGGGGCGATGTTTTCGCGCTCGTCCACCACCATCACGCCTTCGAGAATCTCCCATTCCAGCTTGCGGCCGCTGTTGTTCTTGATGTTGAACACGGTTTTGCCGCTGGGCACGGTGAGTTCCATCGGATCGCAGGCGGTGTCGGTAACGGCGATGTTGATGCTGCCGTCGGCATTCGGCGCGGCGGCCGCACCGGATGCGGCTGCTTCGCCTGATGCGGGCGCGGCGGGTTTGTCGGCCTCGGGCGGCTGGCAGGCTGCCAGTCCCATAGCCAGTAAAACGGATAAGGTGATGCGTGTCATATTCATAAAAAACTCCTTAACGGGAAGATGAAGCGGCTTGGCTACCGCGTAAGAACCAAAACAAAACGGGAACTAAATAAACTACATACCACAGAACATCGCTGACGGTCGGATGGTCGGTATAACCGAAAAAACCGCCCATCAGCACGCCCAAAGGGCTGTCTTCATGCAGGAATCCGGAAAAATCGGCAATCACCTGCTGGCCGACATTCCACACGCCCGCCTCATGCAGTGCGCGGAACGAACCCGACAACAGCCCGGCGGCGACGAAAATCAGAAACACACCCGTCCAACGGAAAAATTTCCCCAAATTCAGACGAATGCCACCCTGATACAGCAAAACCCCGACTGCAGCGGAAGCCAAAAGCCCGGCCGCCGAGCCCAGCGGCATACGGCTGTCGGGACTTTGCGTGAACACCGCAATCAGGAAAAACACACTCTCCAAGCCCTCGCGCATCACGGCCAAAAAAGCCATCAGTACCAAAGCCCAGCCCGAACCGCCCTTGTTGAGCGCAGCCTGAATCGAGTCCTGCAACTGCTGCTTCATCGACCGCGCGGCCTTCTGCATCCACAGCAGCATATAGGTCAGCATGCCCACAGCCAGCAAACCGATCATGCCGACAACAAATTCTTGCTGCTTCTGCGGAATCTCGCCCGTGATACGGTGGATGGCAAAACCCAGCCCGAAGCAAATCAGCACAGCCGCCGCCACTCCCAGCCACACCTTCGGCATCAAATCATGATGGCCGGACTGTTTCAAAAATCCGGCCACAATACCGACAATCAGCGCCGCTTCGATACCCTCGCGCAGCATAATCAGAAAAGCAATCAACATAAAAATTCGTTCTGACGCATGGTTAAAATACGCAAATATTATCGCCGCTTCACGGAGCGAATGCAAACGGTTTTCAAGATATTTGATGCCGAAAGGGTTTTCGACCGTGCAAACCGTCGGCACAAAAACAGAGAGGCCGTCTGAAAACAACCGCCGCACATTTGGGCAGAAGCTTTCAGACGGCCTCTCGGTTCTGTGAAAACCATAACCGTAATTTTCGTCACGGATTGGCGCGCAGAATTTGCTGTCTTTAAGAGAAGGCCGTAACAAGGATGCCGGTTTGCAGACCTAACAATCCCACTGATACGTTTTCAAACAAACATGGCTTTCGTCTTTCAATTCCACCCCTTCATCGCGCAGCAAATCTGCCTGCGCCGCCCAACCCGGCACCAGCCGCCCTGCGGCATTGACCACGCGGTGACAAGGATAATCGCCGTAATCCGCCGCATGGCGCAGCACGCAGCCGACCAGGCGGGCGTTTTTGTCCCTGCCGATCAGGCGGGCGATTTGGCCGTAGGTGGCGACTTTGCCAAAGGGGATTTCGGAGACGGCGGAAAGGATTTCGTAGGCTAGGTGGTGGTTTTTGAGGTGCATAGATAAAGTTGGAACACAAGCTATGAACTTGCATTATTTGTTAAATTTTATAAGGGCTGTACCAGATAAGCAGTCATGTTAGACTGCAAAAATGAAGATAACCCGTTGTAAACTAAAAAGAGTATTCAAAAGAAAATGCTTCAATTTTTTGTACTCGAAGTTACCGCCCGTTCAGCTGCCGATATTTTGGGTATTCAGCCCAACTCCGCCATTCTGTTCTACCGCAAAATTCGTATGGTTATCAGCCATTATCTGGCCTTGGTTGCCGATGAGGTTTTTGAGGGCCCTGTCGAGTTGGACAAAAGTTATTTCGGCGGACGGCGTAAAGGCAGACGCGGTCGCGGTGCAGCAGGAAAAGTGGCTGTCTTCGGCATTCTGAAACGCAACGGACGGGTCTATACCGTGTCGTAGATAATGCCAAGTCCGATACTTTGATGCCTGTTATCAAACAGAAAATCATGCCGGACAGCATTGTTTACACGGATAGCCTGAGCAGCTATGACAAGCTGGACGTAAGCGGTTTTATCCATTACCGTATCAACCATTCCAAGGAATTTGCAGACCGCCAGAACCACATCAACGGCATTGAGAATTTTTGGAATCAGGCAAAGCGCGTCTTGCGCAAACACAACGGAATCGATCGCAAATCTTTCCCGTTGTTCTTGAAAGAATGCGAATTTCGATTTAACTTCGGCACACCGTCCCGGCAGCTAAAAATCTTGCGGGAGTGGTGTGGAATTTAGGGCTAATCTACGTCAGCCCCTAAGAGAAAGGCTACCTGAAAAATGGTTTTCAGGTAGCCTTTGGTGTTAGAGCACGATACAAAGAGAATGATTTCAGGCTGCTGCGCGTCAGATTCTGCCGACTGGTTATCCTGAGTTTGCTCGCGCACCGCATACCACAACGCCGCCATATGCTTGCACGCCCAGCCATAAGGACAATCGCAGCCCCCGTCCTTAATGTACAAATCACTATCCAGCTTCAGCCATACCGAATAGTTTTCCGAACCGCACACCTCCGCCCGATAACGCCCGGCGGAAGTTTTTTGGACATCGCGAACCTTACCCTGCTGAAAATACAGCAGTCCGCGTTCGGCGATGTGGGGCGGAAATAGGCGGGGTAGGTAGATACCGGACATGGTTTGCTTCCAAGAAGTTGTTGAAACATGGGAAGTTTACTGGTTTAGACGACGTTTGGGGAGAGGGTAGAGGGAAGATTTGTTTTGTAAGGAGGCAAAAGGTCGTCTGAAAATGGGTTTCAGACGACCTTTTGGGGTGGTTGAATACAGGTTAAGGCTTACGTTTAGGAATATTTCTATAATGATTTGCTTGAATTATATTTTCAATATTAGGTCGTTGGTTTCTATCTTGTGGTAAATAAATAGTTCTATTAGCAAATTGTTCCAAGTAATCTATTCCATCTAATTGATTAATATCATGTAACTCTTTTCTTTTATTAGGATTTATCTGCATTTTAAAATCTTCATCTATATAGATTAGTGAATTATCATAGGCTCTATGTAAAGTTGGATTTAAGGCCAAGCCATTTGTAACATGGTCTGTACTAATATTGCTAGCAACTGGAAGTATGTGTGCTGCATCGAGTAACTTTAATTGCATACGAGAAATTGCGCATCTATAATCGTAAGCAGCGAGTACAATTTTTCTAAATTTAGATTCTCGAGATAATTTTTGCATTTTCTGCACAATTAATTTTCTTTCTAAAGGTAATGTTTCAATATCTCGTTCTATTTCATTTATAATTTTTTCATTTGTATTATTTTCAATAGAGCTAGTTAATAAAGGAACAATCTCTACATTGCCTGTTTCATGTAGTTCTTTAGCATTTAAACAATATTGAATAAATAAATCTGGACGAACACCAATTGCAATCTCACTGTTATCTTTGGTATAAAATCCAAATCCATCTTGTAAACCTGTATCAAGAGCATTCAAATTAATTTGAATGGATGGGGAGCCAACCGAAAATGTTTTATGTTTTTCAAGACTAAATCCTGCAAATACATTTTGTGTGGGAGAGTAACCCATTAAAACAGTATATCCATTTGGATTTATTGCAAGAGGAGAATTAACAGAAGTCATTTGAATTCTAAATTCTCTAGATGAACGTTGTCCTCCACCATGAGTAACTGTCCAGATATAAACCCATAATTCAAAACGGTTATCTTGGAATTGAACAATAAATTTATAAGGTTTATTGTTCCCTCCTAGAAATATTGCACTACCACCTGATGCTTGAATAGCATCGAGTAGAATCTCTATCATTTGACGTTGACGTATTGCAGCCATAATAATTTCCTAAAATTTTTATTTAGTTATTGGGCGTCTTGTTTTCCCGCCATCTGCTGGTAATTGTTCTTCATTAGAAAGAATATCCAACTCACTGCCCCATAATGAGGCTGGATGTGAGATAGTATAGTTATTTGTTTTTTTAACTATATGTTGAACTGGAAAACGTAGTTTCGCTCCTTCTATATAATCTTCTTCTAATTCGACACAAGCCCATTTACGATTAAGTCGCTCTGCTGCTTCTCCTGTAACACATGAACCACCAAAAGGATCAAGCACCATATCTCCTTCATCAGTCAGCATTCGGATAAACATTTCAGGCAAATCTATTGGAAATCTTGCAGGATGTGGTTTGATACCTTTTTCTTTGCATTTTTTTAAATAGGGAGAATTACTTTCAGTATTAGCAATAGCAATTAAATTTGGAGGAATTGCTGCACCATTGTTAGAAGAGAACTTATCACTAATATCATGACCACTTGGGCGTAATTTAGCATCATAACCATTTTTTAACAGCCCTTTCATCGCATCGCTGTATGGGATCAATACCCTACGATTGCTTGCTTTGGGCCAAGGTGTTTTTGATAGCCACCAAACGCAATTAATTGCATCCTTTACACGAATCCTTCTGATATTAACCCATTCTGCTGGAGTGGGCAGTTTTGCAGGATTCCACCAAAAAAAATCTTGTGCTAAATGGAAACCAAATTCCTTACATAGCATTATTAATAATTCGTAGTGATACAGTGAACGTGTAGGTTGTCCTGCTAACCATGCACCACCAATATCAATAACCAGTGAGCCGTTGGAGGCTAGAATTCGATGGAACTGTTCTGCAAATGGCTTGAACCAATCTAAGTATTCATGTGCATCAACATTGCCATAATCTTTTTTTCTTACTAAACCAAATGGTGGAGAAGTCATAATAAGATTAACTGTTTCATTGGGTAGATATTGCATATAATCTAATGAATTTGCATGGTAAATATTACCTAATTTGGTTTGGAGAGATGCTTTCATTTAGTTGTGACTCTGTTTAAATTAACGAATATTGTACTCAATTTTAATGTCCATTTGTTATCTACTTAAAAATTAGATATTTTATAATCCTTTCAACCCCTCCCACTCCTTCATCAACCTCTTCACCGACACCGGATACGGCGTCTTCAATTCCTGCGCAAACAGTGACACCCTCAATTCTTCAATCATCCATCTAAACGCAGTGAGGTCGTCTGAAACGGGCAATCCTTGTTTCACCAAGCCGTCGGTTTTTTCCTGCCACATTTGTTCCAGTTCTTGAATATCGGCTTCGCGGGCTGCGTCGCGGGCGGGGTTGCCGCTGTATTTTTCGAGGCGCAGGGTCATGGCTTTGAGGTAGATGGGGAGGCGCGGCCATTGTGCCCACGGGGTGCGGGTGGCGAAGCCGGCGGCGAGCAGGGTTTGCAGGCGTTGGCGCATGAGGTGGGTGAGCGGGTGTTTGCCGAGTTTGCCGTTCAGTTCGGCGTAGGCAGCGGCGGTTTCCTGCAAGTAGCGGCTGAGGGCTTCTTTGACGGCGGGCAGGCGGCTGCGAGCGCGTTTGATTTGTTCTTTGAAGGCTTTTTCGTTGCGCGGCAGCTCGTCTTCGCCGATAAAGGCGCGGTCGCAGACGGCTTGGGTGAGGTCGTCGCGCAGGGTGTCGGCGTTGATGTGTTTGAGCAGCATGGCGGCTTGGGTGAAGCCTTGGATGCCTTTGTTCAGGTCTTTAACTTGTTCTTTTAGTTGTAGTTTCATGAGTTCGATCACGCCTAATCTGTGGGCTTGTTCGGCGGCGGCAGACGTGTCGAACAGGCGCAGGGCGATGCGGCCGTCTTTTTCTTTTTGCAGGCCGAGGTAGCCGGTGAGCTGCTGTTTGCCGCGTGCGAATTTGATGGATTCGGGCAGGGTGCCGATGTCCCACATGGTAACGTTGTCGCGCTCGAATTCTTGGGTGTTGTCGCGGAAGGTGGTGGCGGCGGCTTTGCCAAGTTGTTGTTGGATTTGGATTAAATCGCGCCCCATGGCTAATTCTTGCCCGCCGTCGTCGATGATGCGGAGGTTGAAATAGCAGTGTTCGGGCAGCCTGAACGCGGCCCATTCGTCTTGGTTGATTTGCTCGAGTATGCGGATGTCGCCTGCGGTTTTGGCGATGGCTTGGGCGAGTTGGGGTAGGATGGGGGCGTTGTGGTCGGGGTTTTGGCTTAAAAATTGGGTGATGAATTCGGGTACGGGCACGCAGATGCGGCGGATTTGTTTGGGCAGTGCTTTGATTTGCAACTGTATTTTCTCGCGTATCATGCCGGGCACGAGCCATTCGAGGGCGGCGGGGCTGATGCGGTTGAGCACGGTGAGCGGCAGTGTGAGGGTAACGCCGTCGAGCGGGTGGTGCGGCTCGAAGCGGTAGCTGAGTTTGAATTTGCCGTCTGCGGTTTGCCAGTGTTTGGGGAATTGTTCTTCGGTGATGTGCGCGGCGGCGTGCTGCATGAGGTCGTCGCGGGTGAGAAAGAGCAGGCGGGGGTTGTCGCGCTCGGCGGTTTTGAGCCAGGCGGCGAAGGTGCGGATGTCGGCGAGGGGTTTTTCAGACGGCGTTTGGGGTTTCAGGCTGCCTTTGGGGTCGTCTGAACGGTTTTCAGGCTGCCTTTGGGCTTTCAGGCTGCCTGCCTGACGAACCATGCGGTAATTGGTCAAAACCAAGCCGTTGCGCGGGATTTGGTTTTCGTGTTGCCGCACAAAGCCTTGTTTTTGGAAAAATGCCAATGCGGCTTTGGATGCGTCTACCGTTATGGTTTTGCCGCTGTCTGCCGATGGCAAAACGGCATTCAGCAGCGCGGTAGCGATGCCCTGCCGCTGGTGGTGCGGGTCGGTATAAAGGCAGTTTAGGTAGCTTTGTTCGGGCTGGTATTCAATGAAACCGAGCACGCGCCCGTTGTGCGTGGCGACGCGGACATTGCCGCCGTCGATGTGTTTTTGCCAGAAATCGGCATCGTCTGCGCCTTGCAGCCACGCGCTTTTTTCCTGTTCGCTGTAATGGCGGTTTGAAATGTGCTGCACGGCGCGGCGGAATAATTCGGCAACGGCAGCGGCATCGCTAGTTGTGGCGGGGCGGATATTTGGTTTCAGGCAGCCTGAAAGGCCGTCTGAACGGTTTTCAGGCTGCTTTTGTACATTTTGTTGGGTCGCGACCCAGCCTGCCTTATTTTCAGACGGCAAAACCGCATTTTCAGGCTGCCCGACTATCTCGCCGCCGCTTTTAAACACAGTTTTGGGCAAGCGCGCATCGTAAAACTCAAACAAAATCTCATCGTCCACCAACACATCTTGGCGGCGCGATTTGTGTTCCAGCTCGGCGACTTCGCGGATCAGTTTTTGGTTGTGCACGAAAAACGGCGCGGTGAAACTGCCCATTTCTTGGGCGACCAATGCGCTGCGGATAAAGATTTCACGGGCTTCTGCGGGGGCGACTCTGCCGTAGGCGACGGGGCGGCGCGGCAGCACGGTCAGGCCATAAAGCGTAACGCGTTCGCTGGCGACGACTTCGCCGCGCTTTTGCTCCCAATGCGGCTCAAAATAATGATATTTCACCAAATGCGGCGCTTCCTGCTCAATCCATTCGGGCTGAATCGCCGCCACATCGCGCGCGTAAAGGCGCGTGGTTTCGGTGAGCTCCGCCGCCATCACCCATTTGGGCTTGCTTTTGAACAGCGCGGACGCGGGGAACAGATGAAAACGGCTGCCGCGCGCGCCGGTGTAGTCGTTGCCGTCGGGCGATTTCATGCCGACGTTGGCAATCAAGCCCGTGAGCAGGGCGCGGTGGATTTGTTCGTAACACGCTTCCTTGGCGGCGCGGCGCTCGGCGCGGGCGTGTTTTTTGTCCAACTCTTTTTGTTTCAGACGGGCGGCAAGGTCGGCGGACTGCTTTTCAGACGGCGTTTGCGTTTTCAGGCTGCCTGAAACCTGCGGTGCGGCGGCTTCGGGTTTGCGAAACGCGCTTTCCTTATCGGTCAAACCCATTTCAATGGCAATCTGCGCCAGTTGCGCGTGCAGCTCACGCCATTCGCGCATCCGCAGGTGCGACAGAAAATACTGATGACACCACGCCACCATCTGGCGGTTCGACAAACCTTTGTCACGCTCGCGTTGGAAGCTGTCCCAAATATTCAGGTAGGCAAGAAAATCCGACTGCTTGTCGGCAAACCGCTCATGCGCCTTAGCGGCGGCTTCGCGCGCTTCCAGCGGCCGCTCGCGCGGGTCTTGAATGGAAAGCGCGGACACAATCACCAGGATTTCCGCCATACAGTCGTGCTTTTGCGCCGCCAGCAGAATGCGGGCGACTTTCGGATCGATGGGCAGGCGTGCCATTTGCTCGCCGATTTTGGTCAGGCGGTAGCGGGGTTTCAGGCTGCCTGAATGGTGTTCAGACGGCGTGTTGGGGGTTTTGGTCGGGTGGGTTTGTATGGCTTGCATAGTGGGTTTGGAATGGGGAAATCGGTTTCAGGCTGCCTTTGCGGCGCACATTGTTTTCAGACGGCATAGCTTATGCCGCACTCCCGCGCAGGCGGGAATCTTAGTGGATATTCGGCAATTTTTTAAAAACAATTCGTTGCTCAAATTCTACCAAGATTCCCGCCTGCGCTGGAATGACGGCGGCGGGTTTCAGGCTGCCTGAGTGTTGCTTGCGCAGGGCGTGCGCTGTTTTCAGACGGTATCGGTATTTTTCAGGCTGCCTGAAAAGGCCGTCTGAAAACCAAAAACCTACCCCCGCGGCAGCATGGTGCGGAAGGTCAGGTTGATGCGCGGGGTGTGGATTTTGCTGCTTTTCATAATGGCGTGCCGCCAATGGCTTTGCGTGCTGCCGCGCATCACGATAAGCTGCCCGTGTTGCAGCATAAGCTCGCGTTTTTCCTGCGTTTGTTTGTGTTTGAAGGCGAATTTCCGCGTCGCGCCGAAGCTGACGGATGCGATAACGGTGTCTTTGCCCAGGCAGGCTTCGTCGTCGCTGTGCCACGCCATGCCCTGGCTGCCGTCGGCGTAGCGGTTGAGCAGGCAGGAGTTGAAGCGGACGGGGCTAACGGCGGCAATCTGTTGTTCTACCTGCTGTTTGATGTCGGATAGCACGCTGTCCCACGGCAGGGCGGTGCGGGTGGTGCCGGAATAGGTGTAGGCAAAATTTTGCGCGCCGTACCATGCGACTTGGCGGGCGGTAATGATGTGTTTGCCGTAGATAACGGCTTCATCGTGCCGCCATGCGATGTTGTGCTCCAAATAGGCAAGGTAATCATCAGCTTGCTGCGGGGTGAAAATGACGCCGTAGTCGTTGACGATGCCGTCGTAGGGCAGCAGGTTGTCGTCGGGGTGGGGACTGAACAGGTTCATGCTATTCAACTTGTTTCAGATTCGTAATAAGGTTTCTCAAATAAATCCCCTTCCCAAATACTCTCTCCTGTTACGCCACGCGACTCCATAAAAGGAACGTAGGAGTAAAAATCTTTGTCATATTCTCCATAAAATATCTTCATTCCTTTTAACCATACTGCATCACATTCGTCACAGAGAATGATTTCTTCTGGAATGTATTTGGGTTTGGCATGATAGAGATAGCCTTGATTACATGCAGGACATATTTTAATTTGTTTATTCATATGTAATTTATTTTTGAGGGTAAGCAGTAGCAATTTTATTACTACTTGCCGGTGGGGCGGGGGCTGAATAGGTTCATGTTGATTCCAATTCTTTTCCCAGCAGGGCGATTTTCCGCCCGCGATGCCAGCGGTAGCCGCCCAGCATGCCGGTTTGGCGGATAACGCGGTGGCAGGGTATCAGCACGGCGACGGGGTTGCTGCCAACCGCAGTGCCGACGGCGCGGCAGGCGTTGGGGTGTCCGATACGGCGGGCGAGTGTGCCGTAGTCGGCAAGCTGCCCACACGAGATGTTGAGCAAGGCCTGCCAGACTTTGAGTTGGAACGGCGTGCCTTTGATGTGCAAGGCGATCGGCTGCTGCGGCGGCTGTTGCAGGGCGTGCAGGGCTTGTGCGTGCATCGGGGTGGCGGCATTGCGCAATTCGGCGTTGGGGAACAGGGCGCGCAGGCGTGCGCTTTCGGCGGCGGGGTCGTCTGCAAAACTCAAAAAACAGATGCCTTTGCCGGTGTTGGCGACCAACACGCTGCCGTAGGGGCTGGCGGCGAGCTGCCAGTCTATTTGCAAGCCGGCGCCGCCGTTTTTGTATTCGCCGGGGGTCATGCCTTCGATGGTGGTAAAGAGGTCGTGCAGCCGCCCGGTGCCGCTTAGGCCGCTTGCCAGCGCGGCATCCTGCACGCTGCCTTGGGCGTGCAAGATGCGCTTGGCGTTTTCGATGCTGATGTGTTGCAGCATTTTTTTCGGACTGATGCCCGCCCACTGCTGAAACTGCCGCTGCAAGTGCTGGGGGCTGATGTGGACGTGCGCGGCAACGGCGGCAAGGTCGGGCTGCTCGCGGTGGTGGTCGTAGAGAAACTCTATCGCGGCGGCGATGCGGGCGAACTGGATTTGGTCGGCGGTGGTCATGGGGTGGCTCTCAACTCGGTGTAGGGTGGGTCTTGACCCGCCGTTTACAGGTTTCTCTTTAAATACAGTCGCAAAGGTCGTCTGAAAAAGTGGGTCAAGACCCACCCTACGCAATCCGCTGCAAGTAGGTCGGGCATTTATGCCCGACATTTTGTGTTGCCGGTGTTTGTCGGGCATAAATGCCCGACCTACGCCACTGTTGCTTTGAGTGGGAAACACAAAGGTCGTCTGAAAGGTGGTTTTCAGACGACCTTTTGCGTTTGGCAGGTGGTTTAATCTGATGGCTTACACAGCATCGCCGACCACAACGGCGTGTTCGCGGAAAATCTGCCATTGTCCGTTTTCGGCGGGGCGCAGCATCAGCGTAAACACGATTTTCTTTTCGCCTGCGCCCAAATCCATCCGGCGGGTGGCGGTAACATAGCCGATACCGTTGTGTTCCGCTGCGTAGTTGAACTGCACGGCGGTATTGAGCGGCGGGGCGTTGTTGTCGCGCAGTTGGCAGAAAAACGCCATATTCTGCTGGTAGTCAAACGTAGCGGCTTCGCCGTTTTCCTGCACAATCACAATCTGCAAATCGGGGGCGTACAGCTTTTCCAATGCTTCCAAACGGTAATGGCAGCCTGAATCGATCAGACGGCGCACGGTATCGGTTAAGTGATTGTTAATCATCGAATATTCCTTTGTGTGTGTTGGGAAAGCGGCATTTTACAGGATTCAGGTTGTTTGTCGGGCATCAATGTCCGGCCTGCGCCGCTGCGGTTTTCAGGCTGCCCGAGCTACGCCGCTGCTTTTTCAAACACCAAATCGACAAACCCGCGCCGTACCAGTTTGCCCGATTTGCTCACTGCCCAATCTTGGCTGCGCACTTCCCGCACACAGCACAGCGGCAGGGTTTCGGCGAGACGGCGGATGTCGGCGGCATCGTAGAGCGTGAAGCCGTATCCGGTAAAGGGCAGACTCTGCATAAAGGCGCGTTCGCAGAAGTTGAGGCACAGCCGCCCGCCGGGGCGCAGCACACGGCTTAATTCGGCAAGCACAGCCTGCGGGGCCTGCCAGAAATAGACAGTGTTGACCGATACGGCGGCATGGAAAGACGCGTCGGCAAAGGGCAGGCTGCCGCCGTCGTACAGGCGGTAGTCCGCCATGCCCGCTTCGATAAACGGGGCGTTGAATGAGCAGGCTTCCCGATGCATCAGTTCGGAAATCTCCAAACCCGTATAGTGCAGGTTATCGGCTTGCGACAGTATCCAGCCGAGCAGTCCGCCGTTGCCGCAGCCGATTTCCAAAATGCGTGCGCCCGCTTGGATTGGCGCGGCGGAAAATGCGCTGAGGATTTGGGTGAGGTTGCGCAGGTTCATGGCGTGTCCGAGCTCTGCGCCTGCTTCGCCGTGCGGGCAGCGCAGTTGGGCGGCAGTTTCTTGCGGGGTGGGCATCGGGATGTCTCCTTTTGTGGTTTGGGGAGTGGGTTTTCAGACGGCATCATCAGACCGTCTGAAAAATGAGGAACGTGGTTTCAGGCTGCCTTCGGGGTCGTCTGAAAGGCAGTTTGCAGGTCGGACATTTATGCCCGACGCTTTTTATTTTATTTGTGCTTTTATCGGGTATCAATGCCTGACCTATGCCGCTTGTTCCACCATTTCAGACGACCTTTACGGCTGTATTTTAAGGAAAAACGGTAAACGGTGGGGCAAGCCCCACCCTACGCAATTTGTATGTTTTCAATGGATATGCTTCGCCCGATGGCGTTGCAGGCAGCCTGAAAACCCGTCGGGCAAAACGAAAAACCGCTACTTCACCGACGAATTGCCGCCGTCCGCAAACAGCGATGCGCCGGTAACAAAACCCGCCGCCGGGCTGGCAAGAAAGGCGATAACCGAGGCGATTTCTTCAGGCTGCGCGATGCGTTTGACCGCGTGCAAGCCCGCCGCCCACGCCTTTTGTTCCGCGTTGCCCGCCATATCCGTGTCCGCGCCGCCCGAAAGCACCGCATTGGCACGGATGCCCTGCGCCGCATAATCGGCGGTAATGCCCTTTGCCAACGCGCACAACGCCGCCTTTGCCGTGCCGTACGCCGACAGGTTCGGCAGGGCGACGCTGCTGCCGACAAAGCTGGACGTAAACACCAGCGCACCGCCGCCGCGCCGCAGCATGGCGGGAATCTGGCTGCGTGCGCCCAAAAACGCCGTGGTCAGATTGCTATCCAGCGTGTCGCGCCATTCATCGGGCGACAGCTCGGCAAGCGGCTTGTACGCACCCAGTGCGCCGACATTGTTGACCGCAATATCCAGCCCGCCGAAAGCCTGTTCCGCCGTGCGCACCACCGCCGCATGGGTTTCAGGCTGCCGCGCGTCACCTGCCACCGTTTCCGCCCTGCCGCCCGCTTCGCGTATCAACGCCGCCGTCTGCGCCAATTCGTCCGCCCGCCGCGCACGCAACACCACCGCCGCGCCCTGTTTTGCCAACAGCAAGGCCGTTGCCCTGCCAATGCCCGACGATGCGCCGATAACGGCGGCAACTTTGCCGTTCAGGTTCAAAAAATCGTTTTGCATGGTTTTTCCTTTTCTGTCAGTTGCTTAATAACAGAGCCGATTTTAAGGAAAAGACGCGATGCAAACGACCCGATTCTTGCGGAGTTTTCAGGCTGCCTTTGGGGTCTTTCAGACGACCTTTGCGGCAGCCTGAAAATTTTTGAACCATACCCCCGCCAACGTCGTTCCCGCGCAGGCGGGAATCTTGGTGGATTTAACCAATAATTTGTTTTTTCAAAAATTTCCGAGCATCAAACAAGATTCCCGCCTGCGCGGGAATGACGATAGCCAGGCGGGTTTGCGCCTGATAAAAGTTTCAGGCTGCCTTTGGGTTTTCAGACGGCGTATCGGTTATCTACTTGCTGTATTTAGCAAAAAACAACTCACGGTCTTTAACCATCAGCACAACCACAAACAACAGGAAAATCAAGGTTTGTATGATTTTGGTGTCGGGGTGCGTGTCAAAAATTTCGTTGGCCGTGTTGGCAGCCAAATGAAACAGCACGCTTATCCAAATATTGCGTCCGAATTTGCAGTACAGCCAGTTCATAATCAGCACAAACAAAAATGCGCTGGCAGCAAAATTAACCGACGCCAACGCGCCTTCGGCAACCACGTTGCTGTGGTAATAGCCTTTCACAAAAGCCAACGGCAGATGCCATACCACCCAATACACGCCGAAAATCATGGAAGCGGAAAACAGGCTGAATTTTCGCAACAGCGCATCCGTGCCATAGCTGTGCCACGCCAATTCTTCAACCAGCGGGGCAAACGTCAGCACAAACCATGCGGATACAAAGGCAGACTGAAAAGACGGCTGCCCCGAAATATGAAACTGCGCCCAGCTATACCCAAACAATGTAGAAACCGCCTGCGCCGCCATAATCGAGCCGTAAGTCAGCAGCAAAACCAGCCCGACGGCAAGCGGCGAAAAATGCTGGCGCAAGGACAGGCGGCGTTTCAAATCGTTCCACAAATCAGCGTCTTGGCGGAACAAATGCAGCGCAACCAGCATCGGCGACACCAAGCCCGCAATGCCCAAAACAGTCTGCCAGATTTGCGTGGCAGGCGTCTGCTCGGGCAGATGGCTCAAATACGCCATGCCAAACCACAACGCTGCGGGAATCAGCATGGACCAAAAATAGAAGAAAACGGGGCGGTTGTACTTGCTTAGGATGTTCATGGTCTGCCAGTTTTTTATGTGGGTTTTCACAAAACACAACATTTTGCCTTTTCAGGCTGCCTATTTCCTTGTAGGTCGGGCATTCATGCCCGACGGTTTTAAATTTATCGGAAATTGTCGGGCATAAATGCCCGACCTACCCTTTCAAACGGCCTCTTCCACCGCCCCCAATTCCAGCAACACCTGAAACCCGTCGTTGATATACCGCTGCTCGGGTGCTTCGAGGAAGGGGAACGCGGCGACATCGCCCAGTTTCAAAGCAGCCATGCGCAGAATCACGGCGGCGAGGTTGCTCCGGACAATTTCGGGGTCGGTGAACGGGCTGCGCTGGTTGAAATCGTCTTCGGCGTACAGGCGGATGCACACGCCTGCGGACACGCGTCCGCATCGCCCTGCGCGTTGGCGGGCGGCGGCTTGGGAGATTTTTTCCACATGAAGCTGCTCGACTTTGGCGTGGGCGGAGTAGCGTTTGACGCGTGCCAAGCCAGTGTCGATCACATATTTGATGCGCGGCACGGTGAGCGAGGTTTCGGCGACGTTGGTGGCGAGAATGATGCGCCGCCGCGAGCCGCTGGGGTGGAAGATTTTGTGCTGTTCCTGCGCGGAAAGGCGGGCGAACAGCGGCAAAATGTCGTCGTTTTTGCGTAAAGGCGATTTTCGCAGGGCTTCGGCGGCTTCGCGGATTTCGCGCTCGCCGGGCAGGAAAACGAGGATGTCGCCTTCGCCCAAACGCGCCAACTCGTCCGCCGCATCGACAATCGCTTCGGGAATGTCGATTTCCGCTTCGTCTTCGTCGCGCCCGTTAATCGGGCGGTAGCGGATTTCCACGGGATAGGTGCGCCCGCTCACTTCCAGCACGGGGGCGTTGTTGAAATGTCGGGAAAAGCGTTCGGCATCAATGGTGGCGGAGGTGATGATGACTTTTAAATCGGGGCGGCGCGGCAGGAGCTGTTTCAAATAACCCAACAGGAAATCAATATTCAGGCTGCGCTCGTGCGCTTCGTCGATAATCAGCGTGTCGTAGGCGGCGAGGTAGCGGTCGGTTTGAGTTTCGGCGAGCAGGATGCCGTCTGTCATCAGCTTGATGCTGGCGTCGCGCGAGGTGTTGTCGTTAAACCGCACTTTGTAGCCCACCGCCTGCCCAATCGGCTGCCCCAGCTCTTCGGCAATGCGCTCGGCAACGGAACGCGCAGCAAGACGGCGCGGCTGTGTGTGCCCGATCAAACCCGCCGCCCCGCGCCCGAGTTCTAGGCAGATTTTGGGCAACTGGGTGGTTTTGCCCGAACCCGTTTCGCCGCAAATAATCGTTACTTGATTGTTTTGAATCGCGGTTTTTATGTCATTTAAACGCTCGTGCACGGGAAGCGTGTTATCAAACTCGGACTTGGGCAGACTGACGAGACGCTTGGTATAAATATCGTGGGATTTTTGGTATTTGCGCTCCACGCTGGCGATACCGCCAAACTTTTCAGGCTGCCTGAATGCACGTTTGAGAAAGTGGCGGTCTTTGCAAAGGGTTTGGTCTAAATCGGGCTGGGACATGGTTTGCGTGTGAAAATTTGAGTAAAAACAAGGGGTGGAATTATAGCAGAGGCAGCCTGAAAAACGGGTTTCAGGCTGCCTTTGGGGCTTCAAACGGCATTCAAGGCAGCCTGAAAGCAGTTAGAGACCTTTGCAAAATACCTTTCTTCACCTTTCCGCTGACAGCCGGAACCCAAACACAGGTTTTCGGCTGTTTCCGCCCCCAATACCTCCTGATTTTACCCAAATACCCCCTTAATCCTCCCCGGACGCCCCATAATCAGGCATCCGGGCCGCCTTTTAGGCGGCAACAGACACACTTAGCCTGTTGGC